>JACPXA010000245.1 GCA_016196785.1 Elusimicrobiota bacterium | reverse complement strand
TTGGGGCCGGGGGCTGGCTTGCACGGTGGAGAAGTGGTGGCGAGCGGACCGCTCCCGCAGATCCTTGCCGAGCCCGGATCCCTGACCGGCCAGTACCTCCAAGGGAAACTCACCATCCCTATCCCGAGCCAGCGTCGGTCTCCGGGCGATAAGTGGCTGGAGGTGCTGGGGGCATCCCAATTTAATTTGAGAAGGATTGATGTTCGGATCCCACTGGGCCTGTTTGTATGCGTGACCGGGGTCTCAGGATCCGGCAAGTCCACGGTAGTCCATGAGGTGCTGTACAAGGCGTTGGCCCAGCGGCTGTTTCAAGCCAAGGATCCTCCCGGTCGTCATCAGGCACTTCGGGGGGTGGAGCACCTGGATAAGGTGATCGTGGTGGATCAGTCCCCCATTGGTCGAACCCCTCGTTCCAACCCTGCCACCTATACCGGGGCCTTCGGGCCCATCCGCGAGCTGTTCGCGCAACTTCCCCAGGCGAGGCGGCGGGGGTACCGGCCCGGCCGTTTCTCGTTTAATGTCAAAGGCGGCCGGTGCGAGGACTGTCACGGGGATGGCACGCTCAAAATTGCCATGCAGTTTTTGCCGGACGTCTATGTGGCTTGTGAAATCTGCCAAGGCAAACGGTTCAACGAGGAAACCCTGCAGATCTGCTATAAAGGGAAAACCATCGCGGAGGTACTGGACATGCCGGTGGAGGAAGCGCTGGCGTTCTTTCGCAATATCCCCATCCTCGCGCGAATCCTCGGAACGTTGCAGGATGTTGGGTTGGGGTACATCAAGCTCGGTCAGTCGGCGACCACACTCTCCGGGGGGGAAGCCCAGCGGGTCAAGCTGGCCAGCGAACTTGGACGGCGGGCCACCGGCCGCACCCTCTATATCCTGGATGAGCCCACCACCGGGCTGCACTTTGCGGATGTGGGCAAGTTGCTTGAGGTTCTCCATCGCTTGGTGGAAGGGGGGAACACCGTGCTGGTCATAGAACATAACCTGGATGTGGTCAAGACCGCGGATTGGATCGTGGATTTGGGACCAGAGGGAGGAGACGCGGGCGGCCGCATCGTCGCGACAGGGTCGCCGGAGGCGGTAGCCGCTTGTCCCGAGTCTCACACAGGACAGGTCCTCAAACCGCACCTGCGCCGAAAATCGCTTGACAGCGTTTTTCAGCGAACAGTATAAATGGATCAGTATGAAAGGGGCTGTATCTAAAGGTGTGGGATCAGATCCCGAATACTATCGTTTGATTCGGGCTATTGACAAAATGTAGCATTTCTGTTAAGCTTATAAGCGGATAGACACTTAGATGTTTATATGATCCATTAGGAGTCATGATCATGGAAAACACGGTACGTTGGTCACTGATTGTCTCTAAAGAGACGGATGTCTCTCTTCGGACGTTCCTTGCCCAACACGGTATGCGGAAAGGGGATCTTTCCAAGTTTGTGGAAGAAGCGGTCCGATGGCGCGTCATGGACAAACTCACTCAGGAAGTTAAAACCCAGAATGCTCATGTCCCCCCTCAAGAGCTCGAAAGCGCCATTGATGAGGCCGTCCAAGCCATTCGCGGGGAACGCTTCAAACCGAAAGCCTAAGTGCGGGTGGTCCTAGATACCAACATCCTGGTGAGCGCGTTGATCTCACCCGGTGGACCGACCGATCAACTGTACCAAGCGTGGCGGGCTGGCCGCTTTATCCTCATCACCAGCGAAGAACAACTGGATGAATTCCGCCGAGTCACCCGCTACACGCGCTTGCGTGCGTATATTCAGCCTGCGGTGGCGGGCACCATGGTGAATGAACTCAGGCTCCTTGCCGAAGTCGTCACAGAGTTGCCACGAGTTGATGCGTCACCGGACCCAGGCGACAACTTTGTCCTGGCCATGGCACAGGCCGGTCAAGCGGAGTATCTGGTCACTGGTGACAACCGAGACATCTTAGCGCTTGGTCACTATCAGAAAACTCGCATCGTCACTGTGCGTCAAATGATCGAACGCTTGGAAATCACTTGACAGCGTTTTTCAGCGAACAGTATAATTGGACAACGCGGTAAGTCTGAAAGAACTGGGTTTCATATTAATAGGAGGCAGCGATCCATGATCACAAAGCAACGGTTGCTCGCAGTCGCAGTGGTAGGAATGAGCATAGGGCTGGTTGGATGTCCCAAGAAAGCGATGGTGAAACCTGCTGAGAAGGTCTCACCCGTCCGTGCATCCAAGGAAGTGAAAGAGGAACCCTCGCTTCGGGGGAAGGACTATCAAAGCTCCCCCAAGGTAGCGACGGCCTACTTTGATTTTGACAAAGCGGATATCCGCTCGGACGCCAAACCCATTCTCACGCAAAATGCCGACTACCTCAAAGACCATGCTGAGCTTGAGGTCCTCGTTGAGGGCCATTGCGATGAGCGTGGCACCGTCGCGTACAACCTGGGGTTAGGACAACGGCGGGCCCAGGCGGTACGACAGTACTACGCGAGTTTAGGCGTGTCAGCCAGCCGAGTTGCCACTATCTCGTATGGGAAAGAACGGCCGGTGTGTACCGAGTCCAACGAAAACTGCTGGCAGCAGAACCGCCGCGCTGAAACCAAGGTTCGTTCTACCGCGAAGTCTCGCTAATACAAACGTCGCAGGTATTGCTCCATGCTGTCATTCCCGCGAAAGCGGGAATCCATGGATCCCCGATAGAGGCATTCGGGGATGACACCTTTGACAATGTCGCATTGCCAATGACGTTTGTATTAACGGCAATTCCTCCTGTCGGCGCAATCAGCCGCACCCAGCGATGAAGAGGGTGTGGCTTATCGTGGGCTGGGGTGCGTTGAGCGGCTGTGTAGCCACGGAGCGGAGCGTCACCGATCTCCAACGCAGCGTTGACTCCCTCACACAATCCACCCAAGACCTCCGGGCCAATCAAGCAGAGTTCATCACTCAGATGGATCGCTTAAACACGAGTTTAAACACCCTGAACGCCAAACTCGAGGAGAGCAAAGGTCGGATGTCGGCCCTGGCGCAGAAGCTCGACGATGTGGAGTCTGGGCTAACCCGACGGCTGGACTCGTTGGCCCACCACCTCAGCGGAGCTCCGTTGCCGGCCCAGCCTACCCCGAGCCAACTGTTCCAGATTGCGTACGGGGATTATACCAAGGGCCAATACGACGTGGCGATGGTTGGGTTTCGGAGTTATCTCGAGAAATACCCGCAGGGAGAGCTCGCTCCGCAGGCGCGGTTCTACCTGGCGGAATGCTTCAGGAACAAGAAAGCGTTGAGTGAAGCCCTCGGGGAACTCGATAAGATTGTGTCCCTCTATCCCACCAGCGCAGTTCGTCCCAAAGCGCTCTTCAAGAAAGCCGTCATTCTGAAGGAACAGAAGAACACCGACGCGGCCGTCAAGGTTCTTCAAGAATTGCTGCAGATGTACCCTCAGGGGGAAGAAGCTCCCCCCGCCCAAGAGCTCCTCAAGGAACTGACTGCTGCGAGTGGGAGTCCTCCCTCGAGCTCCACGTCTCCGCCCGCCGCGCCCAGCCAGCCTTAACATTACGCCGTTGGATGGCACGACTCATATCCCCGGCATAGCGACCGTTTTTCTGTGTCTGGTCTCTGCCACTCCTTTGGTGGCCCAGGGAAAGACCGAGGTCTACATCGGCCTGCAGGCGGCCGGCCGCAAGCTGCTGATCGGTTTTCCCCATTTCCTTGAGGCAGGTGGCGAGCAAAGCCGGCAACTCCGTGAAGTTACCCGGGATGACCTCTTAGCCACACGCCTCTTTGACCTCGTGGAAGGCGGGCCAATGCCGCTCGCGACGTTTATTGACTACCCCGCCTGGAAGCAGTTAGGAAGCGATGTCCTGCTCGTGGTCAAGGCGGGGGAAGACGCGGGGAAGATCGTCCTGGCAGCTCAGCTCTTTGATGTTACTGCACAGGCCTTGGTGTTCAGCAAGCGGTTTGAGGCCCCGCCAGTAGCTTGGCGTCGGGCCGCCCATGACCTGGTGGATGAGTTGGTTGCCCGATTTACGGGGGTCCAGGGCATCGCCCATACCCAAATCGTGTTTGCCAATGACGCCACCGGCTACAAGGAGATCTACCGCATTGATGCCGATGGCGCCAACCTCGCCCGCCTCACCCGGGACGCCTCGATTGCCCTCTTTCCTCGCTGGTCACCCCATGGGAAGACGATCCTGTATACTTCCTACCGGCATCAAAACCCCGATCTCTTTCTCATGCAGGCGGATGGGAGGGGTCATCGGCCGGTCTCGACTCGCCAAGGGTTGAACACCACGGCGGCATGGGCTCCCAATGGTGAGATGATCGCACTGACCCTGTCGATGGGAGGTGATCCCGATCTCTATCTTATGACCCCTGAGGGCCGCCTGATCCGGCGGCTCACCCGGGAGGTGGGGGTTGATACGAGCCCCTCCTTTTCCCCCGATGGACAAAAACTCGTGTATGTCTCGGACTACCCGGGGTATCCACAGCTCTACATTATTGACGTGGATGGAACCAACCGGCGCCGACTGACCTATGCGGGATGGTGTGACACCCCCGCTTGGTCCCCGCGGGGGGATTGGATCGCCTTTGCCAAACAAGAGGGGGGCAACCCGTTCAACATTTACCTGGCTGACCCTGCGACAGGGCTGGAACGCCAACTCACCGTGAATGCCGGCCGCAACGAAACCCCGGCCTGGTCGCCCGATGGACGATTCCTCGTGTTCACCTCCACCCGGAACGGTAAAGCGGAGCTGTTCATCATGGGAGCGGATGGCTCCCAACAACGCCCGCTCGCCACCATCCCGGGCACGAGCGGCATGCCCGATTGGAGCCCTTAAGACCCCTGACTATGATATAATGCGCCATCCCATGCGGTTCGTCGCGGATCTCCATCTCCATTCGCCGTATAGTCGTGCGACCAGTCGAGACATGGATCTCCCTCACCTAGCGCAATGGGGGCGGATCAAGGGCATCCAGCTCTTGGGAACTGGGGACTTTACGCATCCTCGGTGGTTCTATGAACTCCGCCAGTCGCTGCGTCCTGCCACAGGCTACGGGATCTATGAGTATGGTGGGGTCTCCTTTTTCCTGACGACGGAGGTGAACAACATCTACGTCAAAGGAGGACAGGTCCGCAAGGTGCACAACCTCCTCTTTGCCCCCTCCCTTGAGGTGGTGAGCCGGCTAAACGACAGCTTGTCACGCTACGGCAACCTGGAGGCCGATGGCCGCCCGATCCTGAACCTGGACTGTGAAGACCTCGTGAAACTGGTCCTCGATATCTCCTCCGAGTGCCTCATCGTGCCGGCCCATGCTTGGACACCCCATTTTTCAGTGTTTGGGGCGAACTCGGGATTTAATTCCTTGCAAGAATGCTTCGGCTCCC
>JACPXA010000244.1 GCA_016196785.1 Elusimicrobiota bacterium | reverse complement strand
ACGGCACCGCCTACGTGACGGGTTTGACCCGATCGCGCTTCTTCCCCACGACCCCCGGGGCCTTTCAGACCGCGTTCAGCGGCTTAGCAGACGCCTTCGTGACGAAGGTGAACCCGGACGGCACGGCGTTGGTCTACTCGGCCTATCTCGGCGGCTTTGAGTTTGACGCAGGCTACGGCATCGCGGTGGACGTAGACGGTAACGCCTACGTGACGGGTCAGACCACCTCACCCTCCTTCCCCACGACCCCCGGGGTCTTCCAGACCACATTCGGCGGCCCCTCAGACGCCTTTGTGACGAAGGTGAACCCGCAAGGCACGGCGCTGATGTATTCCACGTACCTCGGTGGCCGTAGCGCAGACGCAGGCCTCGGCATCGCGGTGGACCAAGACGGCACCGCCTACGTGACAGGGGTGACCACTTCGCCCAACTTCCCCACGACCCCCGGGGCCTTCCAGCCCACGTTCGGCGGCGGCATAGAAGACGCCTTTGTGACGCAGGTGAACCCGCGAGGCACGGCGCTCATCTATTCTACGTACCTCGGCGGGAGTGTCGCTGACCGAGGCTCTGGCATCGCGGTGGACGCGGAGGGCACCGCCTACGTGACGGGTCAGACCAACTCATTCAACTTCCCTACGACCCCCAAGGCCTTCCAGACTACGTTCGGTGGCGGATTCGACGCCTTTGTCACGCAGGTGAACCCGGCCGGCACGGCGCTCATCTATTCCACGTACCTCGGCGGGCGTGACGATGACTCCGGCAACGGCATCGCGGTGGACCAAGACGGCACCGCCTATGTGACGGGTCTGACCGCTTCGCGTAACTTCCCCACGACCCCCAAGGCTTTCCAGCCCACGTTCGGCGGTGACTTGAGAGACGCCTTCATTGCCAAAATAAGCCCCTAGCAAGGGCCTGGGGTCAGGTCTTGCATCGCAACATCTTTGACTGTCGTATTGCAAGACCTGACCCCAGACGTTGCGCTCAAGACTGTCTTTAACGAACGGCGACTGGAAGCGCGGTTATCGGTTCAACCCGCTTCGACTCTGCGCTTGGGCCAACCCCGCGTTGATCAACACCAGCGTCCCCCACCCCACCACCTAAGATGCCATGCTGGCAGCCAATCATTTCACGGGTGTGGAGTGATTGCGATGATAGTCACTTGGAAGCGCTCGGGGCCATAACACCAGAAGATCCGATAGGCACCCGGGGTTACATTCTCAGCGTAGGCCTCGAAGACGGGCTCCTTCGGATGAAACGGGTTCTTATACTCAGAGTAAAGATGCGTGTTGAGCGACGGATGGCGTGGATTCGTCTGGAGATATCCCAAGGCTCGCTTCACCTTCTTGAGTTTAGCCGCCGGAAGCTGGTCATATTGCACCTTGGCTTCCGAGGTGAAGCGAACGCGAAAGGTCATGCTTCGACGTGGCTCACCATGATCCTGAGCCTAGTCGAAGGATCATTCCGGGTCAACGTATTTCGAGAAATCTTCCGGCGCATCCACAAGCCGCCCAGCCTTGGCGTCGGCCAGTCCTCGCTCAACGGAAGCCTTTGCTTTTGGGGAATGAGCCAGCCAATGCTCAGAGATGGGAATAACAGCTAAAGGTTCTAAAATAATCCGTCCAGAAGAACGCTCTTGTAAAACGCGGTAGTGCCGTGCCACCAGTTTAACTTTGCGGCCTAGCGAAATCCGGTTTTTGGAGTCCGCTTTAACTTCGGCAACTTCCTCAGGGTCCTTGATTTTTAGGGCGTGCATAGATGATCACCTCTTGCTTCAAGGATATCATAAAAAGGGGAATTCGTCAATAGGGAATTTCCCACAATAGGATAGCAGAGTGTTAACCATGTCTCTTAGTTTTCCAAGCCGTTGACAACCGCACCCGTGGGACGGTACAATCCGTCCGTCAAGCCCATGCCCGTCGTCCCCGCGCAGGTCCTTCGACTCCGCTCAGGATGGTGAGCTTGTCGAACCACTAAGCGATAATTACAAAGTTTAATTTATATATGAGCGATAATAATAAGACTCTATTTAGCCGCTGGCGTACGACGGCTCTGCGGGAAAAACTGAAACGCCCGTTTGTTCATCTGCTCTTTGGGGCTCGTCAAACGGGCAAATCCACATTGTTGAAATCACTCCTGCCGCCAGATGCCACAACCATCAACCTCGCCGACCCCCGGGAGCGGTCGCGTCATCTGACCGACCCGGACGAGTTCATTAAGATCTGCCGCAGCCTGCCCCGTGATTCCAAAGGGCGCTACGTCTTTGTGGACGAGGTGCAGTCGGTTCCTTCTATTTTTGATGCGGTGCACTATCTCTGCGACGAAGAAAAAACCCGCTGGCGATTCATTTTATGCGGTAGCTCAGCGCGTAAACTTCGCCAGACGGGGACGAATCTCTTGCCCGGGCGCAGTCTTATTCACCACCTCTACCCTTTAACGCTCCTGGAGCATCCCGCCATGGACATCGAAGAATCCAAAACCATTTCAATGTTGCCGTTCTCGTGGCCAAAAGAATCCCGCCCCGTAAAACCGTTCCCGGCCGCTGACTTGGTGACACGTCTGGCTTTCGGAGACCTCCCAGGAATCGTGGTGGCGGATGAAAAAGACCGCGAGGACCTCCTAAAAACGCACGCGTTGGTACATTTGGAAGAAGAAATTCGAAGGGAAGCTCTCGTCAAAGACTGGGGGGCCTTTGTGCGTTTCTTAAAACTGGCGGCTGCTGAATCGGGTCAACTCTTAAACTTCGCCAATATTTCGCAAGAGTCGGGCATCTCACAGCCCACGGTGAAGGCGCACTATCAACTTCTGGAGGATATGTTCGTCGGGTTTAGAGTCCCGGCATACTCCAGAAGCCCTCGCAAGAACCTGCTGTCCACGTCCAAGTTTCTATTTTTCGATCTAGGCGTACGCCACGCCGCCGCGGGTTTGTTGCCTTCTCCCGAAGTAATCATGGCCAGCCCGGGCGGAATCTTTGAACAATGGGTCGGGATCGAACTTTGGAAACGTCTACAGTATCTCGGGGAAGGAAATCTGTTTCATCAACGGACCAAAGACGGAGCCGAACTGGATTTCATCGTGGAATATAAAGATCAACTACTCCCTATTGAGGTAAAGTGGACGGAGCATCCCTCACTTCAGGACGCCCGCCATGTGCTGACTTTCTTAAATGAGAACACCAAACGTGTCAGGCAAGGATATATCATCTGTCGTTGTCCGCGCCCTTTACAAATACATTCAAAGATTACGGCGCTCCCTTGGTTTCTCTTGTAAGTTTTGATAACACGTGTACGTTTCCTTGACGCACCGAGTCAGTTTTTGCTACATACTAGGAGGCTGAGCAAATACTCTCTTCCTCGTCATTCCCGCAGGTCCCTCGATTTGGACATTCGAGGGCAGGCGTAAGCGGGGATGACAGACTAATTGCTCAGACTCCTAGAAGCCTGTTCGAGCAAGAGAGTTCGCGTGTAGAAGTTCAGATACATCCCGTATACATGATCATGCATGCTGAAACGGTATAATCTGTCCGTCAAGCCCATGGGGGCAGACCCCATCGCTAGAGGTCCGTCGTCCCCGAAGGCCCTAATCGGGGACCCAGAGGAGGTTATCATGTCTACCAGAAGTTGGCCAATCCGTGCCCCGAAGTTCAGCCGCTTGCTCCTCAGCACGCTCCTCATCGGCACCCAGGTCTCGGGCCTGGGGTGGTCCTCGTTCACCCCCCGGCTCACGGCCCCGGGGTCGGCCAGGGTGCCCGCCCCCGATCAGGCCACGCGCGCCCGGCTCAGGGCCGCCTACGGCAACCTCCCGCTCACCTTTGAAGCCAACCAGGGGCAGACCGCCCCCCAGGTGCAGTTTCTCGCCCGGGGCGCCGGCTCTACCCTGTTCCTGACCCCGACCGAGGCCGTCCTGACCTTTGAGAAGAGGGTGCTGCGCATGAGCTTCGTGGGGGCGAATCCTGCCCCACATCTGGTGGGGCATGCCGCATTACCCGGCACGGCCAATTACTTTATCGGCAATGATCCCACGCGGTGGCACACGCACATCCCGACCTACAAGCAAGTCACATACGCGCAGGTCTATCCGGGGGTGGATGTGGTCTACTACGGGACCCAAGGACACCTCGAATATGACTGTGTGGTCGCCGCAGGGGCCGATCCCTCCGCGATCACGCTGGGCTTTGCGGGTGCAGACACCGTGGCCATCAATGGTGAAGGCGAGTTGGTCGTGCACCTGCCCAGCGGGGCACCACTCCGATGGCACCCGCCGGTCATGTACCAGGAGATCAATGGGCGCAGACAAGCCGTCTCTGGAGGCTATGTGCTCCTCGCTCCGCCGCGCGCCACGGGGCAGGCAGACAAAGGGAGCTACCAGGTCGGCTTTACCGTGGGCGCCTATGATGTATCCAGACCCGTGACAGGATGGACCTATTCGCCCAACTTCCCCACGACCCCCGGGGCCTTTCAGACCAGTCTGGGTGGGAGCTCCGACGCCTTTGTGACGAAGGTGAACCCGGACGGCACGGCGCTGGTCTACTCGACCTATCTCGGCGGGGGTGGCGAGGACGTCGGCCGCGGCATCGCGGTGGACGCGGACGGCACCGCCTACGTGACGGGTCAGACCGCCTCACCCAACTTCCCCACGACCCCCGGGGCCTTCCAGACCACGATCGGCGGCGGCTTCTACGGGGACGCCTTTGTGACGAAGGTGAACCCGGACGGCACGGCACTGGTGTATTCCACGTACCTCGGTGGCCGTGACATTGACGGCGGCTCCGGTATCGCGGTGGACGCGGACGGCACCGCCTACGTCACGGGTGATACCTGGTCACCCAACTTCCCCACGACCCCCGGGGCCTTCCAGACCACGATCGGCGGCGTCGTGAACGCCTTTGTGACGAAGGTGAACCCGGACGGCACGGCACTGGTGTATTCCACGTACCTCGGTGGCAGTGCCTATGACGGAGGCTCCGGCATCGCGGTGGACGCGGACGGCAACGCCTACGTGACAGGATGGACCTATTCGCCCAACTTCCCCACGACCCCCGGGGCCTTTCAGACCAGTCTGGGTGGGAGCTCCGACGCCTTTGTGACGAAGGTGAACCCGGACGGCACGGCGCTGGTCTACTCGACCTATCTCGGCGGG
>JACPXA010000016.1 GCA_016196785.1 Elusimicrobiota bacterium | reverse complement strand
TAGGAGCCTGTCCGAGTATGGCTTTCATGGCGAACCGGCGGCTGTTGCGCCGAGCCAAGGAAGGCGAGCGAGGGCATACTTGACAACGGAACGTATACCGAGCGAGCCTGACGCCGGCGCAGGCCAACAGCCTGCCGGTGCAGCCGAAACGGAATACTCGGACAGGCTCCGAGACGCCAAATCGCAGCACGGTCCTAGCTACTGGACGATTTTCGGGTGGCTCGTCTTTTTTACGGTGCTCGAGGTGAGCGCGGTCTACCTGGGACTTCCCAAAGCCCCGCTCGCGATCTTTCTCGTCTCAACGGCCATCGCCAAGGCCATGCTTGTGGCGCTGTACTTCATGCATATTCGATTCGAGGGACGCTGGGTGTACTGGGTGACGCTCCTCCCCCTCGTGGTGGGGGCGATCTTCATTCTTGCCCTGTTTCCCGACATTGCATTTTTTAGCCACCGATAAGAGGATGTCTATTTCCCGAGTCCCAGTGATGATAAGTTTCTGTCTTGGTGTCACAGGGGTGTGTTGGCCAGCCGTGGTGTTGGCCCAGGGGTGCGCACTCTGCCGACAAGCCCTAGCATCCGGAGGAGGCCAAGGCCTGCTCAAAGGGTTTTACTGGAGTATCATTCTGCTTACCACAGTCCCTCTCCTCCTGATCGTTGGTATTGCCGGGATTCTGTTTTATTCCTATCGGGCGCAACTCAAGCGACAGCAGCCCTCCCGGTCACTCCGTTGAAGGAGCGTGGCCCATGCAAGTAACCATTACCGCTGATGGGAGACCAGTTGCCCTCGAACCGTTTGCTGAGAAAATCATTGGCCACAGTTGCCCTCGAACCGTTTGCTGAGAAAATCATTGGCCAGACCGTCTGGGCGATGGTCAGCACGCTTCGAGGCACGGAGAACGCTGTCACGATTGATGTGCGTGTGAGCTTCAAGGGCGAGGCCTGTTAGGGGAGCCACGCCCCCAGCTCCCCTCTGGATGTGTTGAGATGGTAGACGTGGTGGTGCACTGGGCGCATCTGATGGCAGCGATCATCTGGGTGGGGGGAACCACGTTTCTTGCGTTTGTGCTCCAGCCCATTGCAAGTCGAGCGTTACCGACCGAGATACGCATGGCAGTCGCTCGTGCTGTCGGCCAGCGGTTCCTCGTGGTTCAGGCGATCTGTTGGGGGATATTAGTCGCAACAGGGGTATTCAAGTTGTGGCAGCTCAGGGAAGTTCCCGAGGTGTTTTACACCGGCCAGGGCGTTTCGGCGTTTGGAGGGATTTTGGCGGTCAAACTGGTCCTTGTGCTTGTGGTCACTGCGCTGACCTTCCTCCACTCGTTTGTGTGGGGGCCTCGCGTGACCACAGGGTACTCCAACCCACCTTCTCCCACGTATCTTGCAGCGCTTCGCAAGCTCGTCTTCTGGGGCCGTGTGAATTTGGTGCTTGGAACCAGCATCATTTTCTGTGCAGCGCTCCTGCGGTTCAATCCGTTTTAGCGAGGAAGGTACGTACCTACATCCCTAAGCATGCCTCACGTGGTCTTCTTCCTGTTCATCATGTGTTGCTCGTTTCTGGCCGGCTGCAGGGGCGAGGGGATTCAAACGTATCGGATTCCCAAGGAACCCCCACCTCTCCTCGGGGAAGGGATGGTCACACCCCAGGCGCAACGGGACATTGATTGGACTGCGCCCACCGGCTGGAAAGAACAGGCCCCATCCGCCATGCGGGTCGGCAGTTTTCTTGTCCCGGGTGAAGATGGAATGCAAGCCGACGTGTCGGTCGTTCCTCTCTCGGGAGAGGCCGGAGGGGATCTGGCCAACATTAACCGTTGGCGTGGTCAGCTCAATCTGGAGCCGATTACAGAGGCCGAGTTGTCGGTACACAGCCAGACCATCACACCCGCCGGACGCCGCATGCGCTGGGTGGAATTTGTGAGCCGAGAGTCTTTGATCGGTCGCCGGTACAAAAAACGATTGATCGTCGCGATCTTCACGCAGGGAGAGCGCACCTGGTTCTTCAAAATGACCGGCGAGGATGCCGCCGTCCAGGCCGCCAAGCCGTCCTTCGTGCAATTTCTCCGAAGTCTTCGGTTCCACAGCCATGAGTAAATGGAAATGGCTGCTCGAATGCCTGGCCTCCATTCAATTGACGTTGTACTGTTTAGCGCTCATGATGGTCCTTGTATTTTGGGGGACGCTGGCGCAGGTCCACATGGGGACCTTTGCGGCCCAAAAAGAAATCTTTAACAGCTTTTGGGTGTACGGGACGGGGCTCTTTGGCTGGAGAGTTCCCGTGTTTCCTGGAGGGTTGACAGTCGGCGCCTTATGGCTGGTCAACCTGCTGGCCGCCTTCGCGGTCCGGTTTCACTTCCAGCGTAAGGACGCGGGCATTCTCATTGCCCATTTCGGGTTGATCCTGCTGCTTATGGGGCAGGGACTGACCCAGATGCTGGCTCGGGAGAGCCAAATGCCTATTGAGGTGGGGCAGTCCCGCAACTACTCCGAAAGTCCGCTCGACATGGAGATGGCCATCCTTACGACCTTTGATCCGCAATTCGATGAAGTGGTGAGCATCCCGTATTCGATGTTCAGCCGCGAAGGACGGGTCCGTACGCCGAGCTTGCCTTTCTCTCTCGTGATCAAACGGTTTTACCGCAATGCCCGACTGGGCATGATGGGACCCGGTGGGACGTCGCTGGCCACGCAAGGCATCGGCCCGCGGATCGCCATTGAGGAGATCCCCCCGAGCTCCTCGGATGATGAGATCAACGCCGTCTCGGCCTTCGTGGAGGTCCTGACCGGTGATCAGAGCCTCGGCACGTGGCTGCTTTCCGCAGGGTTGGGAGCCCCTCAAGCCGTGCAGGTAGAAGGCCGCGAGTACCAACTGTCTATTCGGCCCGCGCGGCGATACCTCCCCTTTTCCCTGACGCTCAAAGAGTTCCGGCACGACATCTATCCGGGAACGGACATCCCCAAAAATTTCTCGAGCCTTGTCCATTTGAGCCATCCGGCGAAACAGGAAGATCGCGACGCGCTCATTTACATGAATCATCCGTTGCGCTATGAAGGGCGGACCTTTTACCAGGCGAGCTTTGGAAAAAATGACACGCTGTCGGTGTTCCAAGTGGTGGAAAACCCCGCGTGGTTGACCCCGTATGTGTCCTGTATCCTTGTGCTGCTGGGCCTGGCGGTCCAATTTCTCCAGCATTTGTGGGCGTTCGTGAGACAACGATCATGAAACGCTGGCTGCCAACCGTGCTCGTGGGGATCTTTGCTGTCTCGCTGTTGCGAAGTCTCCGCGTGCCGGAGGCGCGCCCCCCGTTTGATCTCAACGGGTTCGGCAAGTTGCCGGTGTTACAGGGGGGTCGCGTCAAGCCGTTAGATACCATTGCGCGCGCATCGCTGCTCATGGTATCCGGCAAACAGGCCCTGCAGGTTGAGGACCGATCCACCCGCGCCTCGGAGTGGCTGATGGACGTCATGTTTCGCCCCAGCCGTGCCGACGCGTATCCCGTCTTTGAGATTGACAACCCTGATGTGCTGGGGCTCATGGGCATGGAACAGACGACGAACAGGCGCTATTCCTTCTTAACCCTTCAGCCCCACCTGGGGGAGATTGAGAGCCAGGCCACCCGCGCTGACGCCATCAAACCTGAACGCAGGTCCCCTTATCAGACCGCAATTTTGAACCTCCAGGGCCGCATCACGCTGTATCAGAAACTCCAAAACACTTTAGATCTGGAGCGCTATCAATTTCTAGCACAGGTAGCGGAGTTCTACCCGCTGCCGCTCCCTGAAACCGGTGCAAGCCCCACCCCTTGGGTCAGCATGGGAGAGGGGATCCTCCGTCAGATGCTGAGGGGTCAGCTTCACCCCGGGGTTGCCGCGTACGCGGCCATGGGCGATGCCTATCGGGAGTCCGAACCGTCCGCGTTCAATCGGGTGCTGAACGATTACCGTCGCTGGCTGAACACCCACGTTCCCCGAGACACCTCCCTCGCCGGCTATGAGTGGCTCTTCAATGCCGTTGAGCCCTTTTTCCAGAGCCTGGTGATGTACACGGTGGTGTTCGTGATAGTCTGTTTGTCCTGGATGTTCTGGCCCGTGTCCTTGACCCGCGCCGCGTTTGCCCTCTTGATCCTGGCGTTTGCCGTGCATACGGTGGGGCTCATCTCCCGGATGGTTCTTCAGGGGCGACCCCCCGTCACCAATCTCTATTCCTCGGCCATTTTTGTGGGATGGGCGGCGGTGCTTCTGGGGATTATTCTCGAGGGTCTGTTCCGTCGAGGTATCGGCAGTGCCGTGGCCTCAGCCATCGGATTTCTCACCCTCATCATTGCCCATCACCTCGCGGCTCAGGGGGATACGCTCGAGATGATGCGGGCCGTGTTGGATTCCAATTTCTGGCTGGCAACGCACGTAGTCTGTATCACGATCGGCTATAGCTCCACCTTTCTAGCCGGTTTCATCGCGGTGGTTTACGTTCTTCGGCGGCGTTTCGACCGCCTATGGGATGAGAAATCGGCGGCGACGCTGGAACAGATGGTGTACGGAGTGGTATGCTTCAGCACGTTCTTCAGCTTTCTCGGGACGATCCTCGGCGGCATTTGGGCTGACCAATCCTGGGGGAGGTTTTGGGGATGGGACCCCAAGGAGAATGGGGCGTTGATGATTGTCCTGTGGAATGTCTTGATCCTTCACGCCCGTTGGAGTGGTTTCACCCAGCCACGGACGATCATGACGATGGCGGTGTTCGGGAACGTCGTAACAGCGCTCTCTTGGTTTGGGGTCAACATGCTGGGGATCGGCCTGCACTCTTACGGTTTTATGGATAAGGCCTTCCTCTGGCTTATGGTGTTTGTCGCCAGCCAGCTTGCCGTCATGGGAGTGGGGGTGTACACCGGCCGCGGCCGGTGACTAGTTCTTGACTAAAATTGTCAAAATTGGTATAAACAAGTTAATCCATGGCTACCATTGACACCTCCCAGTTCCGGAAATCCGCCTCATTAGCGGCTGTTGAGGAAGTAGAAATTCAGCGTTTTCAGCGCGAGATTCAGCGCTTGGCAGAGGGAACGCTGGACCCCGATGATTTCAAAAAGTTCCGCCTCGAAAACGGGGTGTATGGGATTCGCGGGTACACCGATCTCCATATGATTCGGGTCAAGATTCGTTTTGGGAACATCACCCCGGAACAACTTGAAGTCCTGGCCGAGGTGGCGGAACGGTACACCCCCAATAAACTCGCCCACGTCACGACCCGACAGGATGTCCAGGTCCATTATGTCAAGCGGCAGGAGCTTCCGGCGATCCTCCGCCTGATTGACACTTCGGGGTTGACGACGCGTGAAGCCTGTGGGAACACTGTGCGTAACGTGACCGCTTGCCCGTACTCAGGGATATCACCGACTGAAGTGTTTGATGTCACAGCCTATGCCGATGTGGTGTCGAAATATTTCCTCAGAAATCCCGTGTGCCAAAACCTCCCACGGAAATTTAAGATTGCCTTCGAAGGATGCACGGAGGATCATGCCCGTGTGCCCATTCATGACCTGGGTGTGGTGGCGAAAGTGCGGACCCAGGACGGGCGGTTGGAGCGAGGCTTTCAGATCTATGTCGGTGGGGGCCTTGGGGCGACTCCGGGGTGGTCCCAGATTAGTTTTCCCACAGCTCCAGAATCTCCCCCAACAACGGTGCCAGTCCCACCGCCGGCCGGATGGCGATCAACCCCTGAGCACCTCCGCTGGAAAGAGACCAATACCTGGGCTCAGAAACAACCCGGGTACTTCGCGGTCTTTGTCCGATGTCCCCTGGGGGATATCACGCCGGAAGGGATGCGGCAGGTAGCGGGGGTAGCCCGCAAATTCTGCGGGGGGCGCATCCGAACGGTCATTTCCCAGAATCTGCTTCTACGGTGGGTCCCGGAGGCTTCGCTGCCGGCGCTGTATGAAGAGCTCCACCAGGTCGGATTGACGCTAGCTTCAGCGGAACGGGTGGCTGACATCACCCGCTGTCCCGGAGCGGATACCTGCCAGATCGCGATTACCCATTCCCGCGGGCTCGCTTCAGAACTCTCCAAGATTTTCAACAACGGGTTTGCCTCTGTCCCGGAGTTGCAGGATATTCAGATCAAGATCTCCGGGTGCTTCAATTCCTGCGGGCAGCATCATATCGGGACCATCGGGTTCTTCGGGGCATCCCAGCCCACAGGGGATGGGCACGAGGCGCCGGTGTACAAGATGCTCATCGGGGGCCGCACCAGCGAGGGGCAGGCTACCTTCGGCAAGATCGTCGCCCAGATTCCCGCGAAGCGAGTCCCAACGGCGATGCAAAAGCTCCTGAACCTCTTCCTGAAGGAACACCAGCCCCAGGAGAACTTTCTCGCCTGGTCTGACCGCGTCGGTCCGAGCTACCTCAAGCAGGCGATGAGCGAGTTTGCCGTGATTCCAAAGTTCGCAGAGGAACCAGAGCTCTTTGAAGACCTCGGCGCCGAGGGAACAAGCTTTAAAGCAGAGATTGGAAAAGGGGAGTGCGCCGCGTAGCGGCGCTCAACCTCTATGTACGGTTTAACTAGGGGAAGGGCAGGTGCAGTCGCTCGCTGAGCCAGCGGATTTGTTTCAGCGCCGTGGTTTGATACTCCGGGTCCTTCGCTCGGTCGTACAACTCTAGAAACACCCGCAGCGCCTCTGGGTAGCGTCCCTCATCCTTGTAGGTATTCCCTAAGATATTGATGACCATGGACGGGCAGGCCGGGTCGCGGATCGCCTCCTCCAAGAGGCTGGCGACCTTAGCGAACTCGCCGCGCTGTTTGAACCCGATCGCGGCCAGGTACTTGTGGAACTGCCAGGCCTGAGGGTTTCGTTGCACCCCCTCTTGGAGGAGTTCAACCGCCTCATCACTCCGCTTGAGGTTCCAGGCCAGCGCCCCGGCGCCGTACAAGTACGCGGTGATAAACGAGGGATCAATACGAACCACCCGCTGGCAATACTCCAGGAATCGTTCATATCGGCCGCCTCCATACGATAGGGGATCAGGGTGGTGATGACCTCCCGATTCCTCCCCGGGACCCTCTTCAGGCGTCCCATAGTAAAGGAGGAGCTGGATCCACGCGAGATCTGCGGTGAGACGCCGGAGTCCTAGGAAGACGCCCCCTACATCCATAAGCGCATGGTCTCCAAACCGTAGTTCGTTCAGGGGGGGGAAATTCAACGCGGCCGGCTGTGGGAACCTCAGGGAGGCGGCCACCCCCACCGCGATGGTACACGCCACCACCATCGCCAACTGGATCATCGAAGAGCGCTGTTCCATGGATCTAGAACGAGTTTAGAACTCTTTCCGTCTGAAAAGTCCCAGGGCTAACGTCAAACACGCTACGGTGTAGCACACCGCATACAGCGCCGCTCCACCGAGCCATCGCCCCATCACCCCGGTACCTTCCAGATGGTCCTTCAGGTTCAAGTACGCGAAGTTGGGAACCACATAGTAGATCGCCTTCACCAACGCGGTGAAGGCAGGATACCCGGTTTTGTTCGCAAGAAACTTCAGTTCTTGGCTGAAGTGCCCCAGCACCCAGAGGAAAAAGGTCAAGGTGAGCGCAGAGATGCTCGAGGTCGCAAAGAGAGATAGGAAAAGGGCGAGGCTGGTAATGACCATGATCTTGCCGGCAGAGAAGGCAACCGCCACCAGGTAGCTAGCGTCCCACCTCCAACCTTTGAAGAACAAGAGCCCAAGGTGCAGGGCGGCCATGATCCCCATGCTAAGGAGCAAAGCGGTCAGGAGCCCCAGGAACCGCCCTACCAGGTACTCCGCTCGATGCAGCGGTCGGATGAGGACAAGGGCGATGGTCCGGGCCTCCATCTCTTCCAGGATGAGGGTGACGGCAGCGAATACCCCGCTTACCAAGGCGAGAAATTCCAGGCATGCCAACCCCAGGTCCAGGAGGACGCGGAGCTGCTGGTCTCCGCCCAACGATGCGATTAAGAGTGAGGCGCCTAGCAAAATACACCCAAAGATACCGAGGATGGAAAACAGCTTATTTCGAAACAGTTGGATGACGGTGTACCGCGTGATGGAGAGGGCCTTAGCAGTCATCGTGAGGCGGGAGTTGCCGTGCCGACCGTTGACTGCACCGTGTCCATGAACAGCGCTTCGAGCGCCCCTTCCCGCTGGCTCCATTCAGCTTGGTCCAGAATCCGTGCGAGTCGTCCGCGGACCAAGATCCCTACCCGATGGCAGATCCGTTCCACTTCTGAGATGCTATGGGAGGAAAAAAACACCGTTTTCCCCCGTTGGTTCAACATCACGATAATCTGGCGCATTTCCTTCAAACCGAGCGGATCCAATCCCGTAATCGGTTCATCGAAGATGAGGAGCGGCGGGTCATGGAGCAGGGCCTGCGCGATCCCTACCCGCTGCAGCATCCCCTTGGAGAATTCTTGGAGCCGTCGGCGTCGGTGCTCCTCCAGATGAACCAATGCGAGCGCTTCGTCAATCCGTCGGGGCAAGACGGTGGAGGGAAGTTCGGAGAGTTCACCGTAGAGTCGGAGGATTTCCTCGGCCGTGAGATACCGGTAGAGGGAAGGGATTTCCGGCAGATAGCCAACCAGGGATCGAGCCTCCCGATGGGACAGGGGGTGGCCGAACAATGAGAGCGCGCCGTGTGTCGGGAACAAGAGGCCGAGGATGAGTTTGATGGTGGTCGTCTTACCGGATCCATTCAGGCCGAGGAGCCCAAAGAGCTCGCCTTCCCGGACCGCGAAGGTCAGGTCCGTCACCCCCACCGTCAGCCTGAGCCGGCCCAGGTGGCGGCTGCGGTACACCTTCGTCACATGATCCACGACGATCGCGTTGCCCGTGTTAAAGTTCAATGCGTCTGATGCGGGTGATGCCGGGGAACCGTCGGATCTCTTCCAGGACTGGGGCAGGAACCGCGGAGTCCACAGTGACCACGGTGACGGCCTCCCCACCGATAGTCTTTCGGCCCACCTGCATGCCGGCAATATTCACGCCGTTGTTGCCCAGGACCGTTCCGACGAACCCAATGACCCCGGGTCGGTCGCGGTTTGAGTAAATGAGCAAATGCCCCTCCGGCACCACATCCACCGAGAGCTCCCCGATCCGCACAATCCGGGGGTGTTGCCGGGAGAATAGCGTACCGGCGACCACGCTCGTTTCTCGATTGGTGCGGACCGTCACGGTCAACAGGCTGGTGTAATCCTCCGAGTAGGAGGTCTTGGTCTCGAGGACTTTGATGCCACGTTCCTGGGTGAGGAGGGGAGCGTTCACTGAGTTGACCTCGTCTCCCAGGATGGGAGTCAAGAGACCCTGGAGCACCGTGCGGGTGAGCGGGTCAGGTCGGTAGCGGGTGAGGTCACCGGCGTAATCGAGGCGTACCTCCACGATCCCTCCCTCGATGCTCTGCGCCTGGAAGCGGCCCAGTTTATCCGCGAGCGCTAAGTAGGGTTCCAACTCACGATAGGTTTCTTGGTCGAGCGCAGGGAAATTGACGGCGTTCCGCACCACATGATGCAGGAAATAGTCCCGGACGACGCTGGCCAGCTCCTCGGCCACCTTGAGCTGGGCTTCTTCAGTGGAAGCCCCGAGGTGCGGGGTGACGATCACGTTTTCTAGTTTCAGGAGCGGCGAGTTGAGCGGCGGTTCCTGTTCAAAGACATCCAAGGCCGCGCCCTTGATATGGCCGGAGCGGAGGCCCTCCGCGAGCGCTGCTTCATCAATGAGCCCACCCCTGGCGCAGTTGATGATCCGGACCCCGGGTTTGGTCTTTGCCAGCGTCTCCCGATTCAAGAGGTAGTGGGTGGTTTCGTTCAAGGGAACGTGCAGACTGAGGAAATCGGCCTGGGAGAGGACTGTTTCTAGATTCGTGAGGCTCACCTCGAGCGACTTCGCGTATTCCTCCGAGATATAGGGGTCGGCGGCGAGCACCTTCATCCCGAAGGCGACCGCATGTCGTGCGACCTCGCGGCCGACCCGGCCTATCCCAATCAATCCCAGCGTTTTTCCCGCGAGCTCTGTCCCGATGAATTTAGTCCGTTCCCAACGGGAGGCTTTGAGATGGCTGTCCGCCTGTGGGATGTTTCGGGCTAGCGCGAAGAGCAGGGCCATGGCATGTTCGGCGGCAGAGATGGTGTTTCCTCCAGGGACATTGACCACCACGATGCCCCGTTTGGAGGCGGCCGGGACATCAATGTTGTCAACCCCCACCCCGGCCCGGCCGATCAGCTTGAGCGTCTTGGCCGACTGAATCATCTCCGCCGTCACCTTTGTGTCACTTCGGACGAGGAGGGCCTCGCAGGTTTCTAGCTCTGAGGTGAACACTTGGGGAGAAGTCGGTCGGAGCTCCACCTGGAACCCCGAGTCGGCCTTGAGCATGTTCAATCCGGCCCCGATGTCATCGGCGACCAAAACCTTTATTCGTCTATTTTTACTTTGGTCTTGGTCCATATGATTGGCGGGCTGGAGTTCTTTCTTTTGAGTGGGTGGGGGGCGAGAGGAGGACGCGTTCGGCGGCGGCCACGCCACATCCCGGCGTGACCGGATATCCCAGTTCGCTGAACGCCATCTCCAACGCGCCCAACCCAACCAGCACATCGAACCGGTCCATGTACCCCATGTGCGCGAGCCGGATGATTTTGCCGGCGAGGGATTCCTGACCGCCCGCGATGGAAACCCCGTAGGTATCCCGTAAGGAGCGAATCAACCGTTTCCCATCCATGCCGGCCGGGAGACGCACCGCGGTCAAGACGTGACAGGGAGGGTCCGCAAAGAGTGGAAGGCCCAACGCTTTCAGACCTGCCCGGGTGGCTTCCGCCAGTCGGATATGCCGTTGCCAAATCGTCTCCAACCCGTCCTTTCGGATCAACCGGAGCGACTCCGCCAACCCCATGATGAGACTGACCGCCGGGGTAAAGGGTGTCTCCTTCTCAGAGAGAGATTGTTTCATCAGGCGATAGTCCCAATAGCAACGCGGGGATCGAGCACTTTCCACCAGCTGCCAGGCCTTGGGGGAGATCGCGACAAACGCCAGCCCCGGCGGCGCCATGAGCCCTTTCTGCGAACCGGCCACGGCCACATCCACATGCCAGGCATCGGTGTGGAGCTCTTCGCCGCCTAAGCCGGAGATGGCGTCCACCACCAGCACCGCCTTACTGCGGTGCACGATGTCCCCAAAAGCCTGGATGTCGTTGACCACCCCCGTGGAGGTCTCGGTATGGGTGGTGAACACCGCTTTTGCCTCCGGGTGCTGCTTCACGGCGTGGGCGAGTTGTTCCGGATCCACCGCCCGTCCCCACTCAGCGCGGACCAGGGACGATTGGATGCCATACGCCTCCAGGAGTTTGCCCCACCGTTCCCCGAACACCCCAGAGCTGGCGACAATGGCGTGGTCCCCCGGGGAGAGCAGGTTCACCACCGCGGATTCCATTCCGCCGGTTCCGGAGCTAGTGAGGAGCAACACCTCCTGCTGTGTTTGGAAGGTATATTTGAGGCCTTCCAACACCTCCACAAACACCGCGCCAAACTCGTGGGTCCGGTGGTGCAGGATAGGCAACGAAGCCTGGACGGCGGTCTCGGGGGGAATCGGGGTCGGGCCAGGGGTCAGCAGATAATATTTCTTCATGCGATTTTCTCTTCTTCCCGGTAGGTTAAGAGGGGAGGATATTCCTTGGCCACCACTCGTTCGTCCACCACACAGCGCTGTAACCCTCGCTGTTCAGGAAGCTCGTACATCACATCCAGCATCAGATCCTCAATGATGGCCCGAAGCCCCCGCGCGCCGGACCCCCGTTTTAGCGCCATCCGGGCGATCGCCTCCAACGCCTGTGGGGTAAAAACCAGCTCCACGCCTTCGAGGGCAAACATCTTTTGAAACTGTTTCGCCAGCGCGTTCTTCGGTTGGGTGAGGATCTCCACGAGGGCGGCGAGGTCCAGATCATCGAGCGTTGCGATCACCGGCAGGCGGCCAACCAATTCGGGGATCAGGCCGAACCGAATGAGGTCCTCCGGTTGTACCGCTTTTAAGAGCTCCCCGCTCCGCCGTTCCTCTCGCCGTCGGACCTCAGCCCCAAACCCGAGCCCCCGCTTGCCGATCCGGTCTTCAACGAGTCGTTCCAGGCCTTCAAAGGCCCCTCCACAGATGAACAGGATGTGCGTCGTATTGACCTGGACATACTCCTGATGCGGGTGTTTGCGGCCGCCCTGGGGGGGCACCGAGGCAACAGTCCCCTCGAGGATTTTGAGCAGTGCCTGTTGGACCCCCTCGCCGGAGACATCCCGGGTAATGGAGGGGGAATCCGTCTTGCGGGAAATCTTGTCCAGTTCATCAATGTAGACGATCCCTCGCTCCGCCCGCTTGACGTCGTAGCTCGCATTCTGAAGAAGGCGGAGGATAATGTTCTCCACGTCCTCACCGACATAGCCGGCCTCCGTCAGGGTGGTTGCGTCTGCGATCGCGAAGGGGACATGGAGCAGCTTTGCCAGCGTTTGCGCGAGGAGGGTCTTACCGGTGCCGGTGGACCCGATGAGGAGGATGTTAGATTTTTGCAGCTCCACATCCCCCAAGGCGGGCCTGTCCCCCCACTCGATCCGACGATAGTGGTTATACACCGCCACCGAGAGGATCCGTTTGGCCCGTTCTTGGCCGATCACATACTCATCCAGAACTCCCTTGATCTCGGTTGGTTTCGGAACCGCTTTTCCTGCGCGTCGCTCATCTTCATCGCTTAATCGTATCAACAGGTGGTAGGAATTGCGGATGCACTCCTCGCAGACATACACCCCCTGTCCGCCGATCAGCCGGAACCCCTCGCGTTTTCCCTTTCCGCAAAAGACGCAGTGGAGGAACTCGCGGTCTTCCCGTGACATCGTGCTGGTCACTTCTTCCTCGCGATCACCTCGTCAACGATCCCATAGGTCTTGGCCTCGGCAGCGGACATGTAGAAGTTGCGCTCGGAATCCTGCCGGACCTTCTCCACGGGCTGGCCGGTGTGTTTGGCCAGGATCTCGATGAGACGGGTTTTGGTGTGAAGGATTTCCTTGGCTTCGATATCAATGTCGCTGGCGGAGCCGCTCAGGCCCTCTCCCATGATCAACGGCTGGTGGATCATGACCCGCGAGTGGGGCAAGGCGTACCGTTTGCCCTTGGTCCCTGCCGCCAAGAGAAGGGCCCCGAAGGACATGGCCATTCCCATGCAAATCGTCGTGATGGGGGCCTTGATGTATTGCATCGTGTCATACACCGCGAGCCCGGCGGTGACCATGCCCCCCGGAGAGTTGATGTAAAGGTTGATATCCTTATCCGGCTCCTCCGCCTCGAGATACAGAAGCTGGGCAATGATCAGGTTCGCCGAATCCGTCGTCACCGTGCCCTCATAGCCGCCAACGAAGATGATGCGATCTTTGAGGAGTCGCGAGAAGATGTCGTAACCCACGGCGGCTCCTTGGTTCCAGCGTTCGATGATGGTTGGGACAATCGCAGGCATATGACCTCCTAGTGTTGGGCGTCCCCCATAGCTTTATTTATGCGGGAGCGATTTTGTCCTAGCGTCCAGGCGCGAGGAGCGAGGCGTACCTGGAAGGTACGTGAGCGACGAGCAACGCCGACGATAGGCAAAAGCGCCCCGCCCTGCGGGAAGGCCCATCTTTGGCCGGCTTCGGCGTCACTCCTCCTCGAAATACCCTTCAGGTATTCCATCGTCGTCGTTCCTTGAATCCGTCTCAAATCTGGGCCTTCATAAATCAAGCTATGGGGGACGCCCAACACTAAGTTTTTTTGAAAGCGGAAAACAAGCGGCGGAGGCCTTTTGGCTTTTCCCCACCCTCTGGGGGCGTCTGCTCATTCGTTTCGTCGCGCACCCCCGCCGTTGGTTTTTCGATACTCAATTTGGCGTGGTCCTTCAGGAACTGGAAGATCTTCTGTTCGTGCAGGGCAGCCAGCACCCGCTCCCGCCGTTCCGCGAAGGACCGTTCCACCGCCTCCCGTTGATCGGGGTGAGCCGCCACCGAGGCTTCCACGGTGGCGCGCAGCTCCTCCTCCGTGACCTCGAGGTGTTCGGCCTCTGCGATCGCCCGCAAGATTAGGGAGAGATGCACCTGCCGCTCCGCCTCTGGTCGGAGTCGTTCTCGCCACTGGGACCGCTGCTCCTTCGTGATGGCGCCCGCCTGTTGCCGGGGGACAAGCGCCTCCTCCATTCGGGTTGACAGCGTCTCCAACCGAAGGTTGACGAGCGTTAAAGGAACGGGGAAGGTGTGAACTTTCAACAGATGGGCGGCGATCTGGTCCTCCACCTCTTTTTGGGAGTCCTCCTGGTCGTTCTTTTGGAGGCTCGTTCGGATCCGCTGGCGAAGCTCCTCCAAGGAGGTGGCGCCCAGGTCCTTGGCGAGCTCATCGTCCAACGCGGGCACTCGTTTTTCTTTAATCTCCTTGACGCTCACGGTGAACAGGGCCTGCTTGCCGGCCAAGGTTTTCTCTGGATGGTTTTCGGGGAACTGCACGGGAATAACCTTCTCTTCTCCACGGTGCATGCCAAGAATCCCTTCGGCTAGACCGCTGATCATCTGGGGGGCCGTCATGTCAATGAGGACGTTCTGCGCTGATCCCCCATGGATCATTTGGCCCTCGACTGTTCCCGCGTAGTCCACGACCACAAAGTGATTGCGGCTGACCGTTCCCTCACTGACCGGAACCAACTGGGCGTTGCGCTCACGGAGCACCTGCAGGGTTTCCTCAACTCGCTCGTCCGTCACCTCCCGCGCCTTCTGAACCACCTTGATGTGTTTGTAATCTTTCAGGGTGAAGGTCGGCAGCTTCTCAACGGTGAGTTGGAAGGAAAACGGGCGTTCAAACTCAAACTGCAAGTGATCAACAAGCGGATCAGTGACTAGCTGGAGCTTCCGATCGCGCAAGACCTGTTGGACCGCTAAACTGAGCAACCGGTCCGCCGCCCGTCGGCGCGCGGAGTGACTGAAGTTCTGTTTGACCAGCTCGATGGGGACCTTGCCGGCCCGAAACCCTGGGAGGGTGGCGTTCTCTCGAATCGCTTGGTA
Organism: Elusimicrobiota bacterium; assembly: GCA_016196785.1. Lineage (GTDB taxonomy): Bacteria > Elusimicrobiota > Elusimicrobia > 2-01-FULL-59-12 > JACPXA01 > JACPXA01. The sequence continues at coordinate 8,036 of JACPXA010000016.1, read as the reverse complement.
GGCGGCCTCGGTTTCCTGACGAACGTCCGCCGCAGACACCTCGACGGTCAACTTCACAGTGCACGGGGTATCCTCAACCACCGTCACCTTCATTGATGGAGCCGTTGTTGCACTCATTGACTTAGCCATCACGCTTCTCAACCGGCAAAACTCCTAGATCTGCCGCGGGAGGGACTCGAACCCCCATGCCTTTCGGCACATGGTCCTAAGCCATGCGCGTCTGCCAATTCCGCCACCGCGGCTTAAATCGCACCCTCGCACGCGCTGAACCCCTCCCCGAATGGTCGTGCGCCGCACAGGAATCGAACCTGTAACCCCCTGGTTAAGAGCCAGGTGCTCTGCCAGTTGAGCTAGCGGCGCCTTAAACCGCGCCCGGAGGGACTCGAACCCCCGACCTACTGGTTCGAAGCCAGCCGCTCTATCCAACTGAGCTACGGGCGCCCCAATTTGGTAGTATTTTACAAAATTCTACGGGTGGGCTACAGAAGATTACGGATACAGCAGGCCGGACGACTCAATGGAGCCATCGCAACAAACTTGAAGGAACTGGGATATGAAATCTAAAGCGAAGACGAATTCTTGGAGGTCACAGTTCGTGACCTCCAAGGCCTCTGAAAAAGTCGTCGGATGTGTGTTCAAGATCACGTTTTGTGATCTTGATTGGAAGGATAAATGAAAGACTTGGCGCCACGGGACGAGATTGAGCGTCTGATCTACGCCGTTCGCGGCCACAGGGTCATCTTGGACAGCGACTTGGCAAGGGTATACGGCGTCTCGACCGGTCGGCTTAACGAGCAGGTCAAACGTAACTTGGCGCGATTTCCCCAAGATTTCGCATTTAAGTTGAATTCGCAAGAGTTCCAGAACTTGATATCGCAATTTGCGATATCAAGTTGGGGCGGCCGTCGAAAACTCCCTTACGTCTTTACCGAGCATGGGGCGGTCATGGCCGCTAACGTGCTGAACAGCGCGCGCGCCGTTCAAATGAGCGTGTTTGTCGTGCGCGCCTTCGTACGGATGCGGTCCCTGATGACCGAGCGCCATGAGCTCGCCAAGCAACTGGCCGCCCTGGAGAAAAAACTGACACGGCGCCTGAACACGCACGAAACGACCATTGTGGACGTCCTGCGCCGCGTGATGGCGCTTCTCGAGCCGCCCCCGCCTCTGCCGGATGCTCCGCAGCGGCGCATTGGTTTTCGGTCCAAGGCAGCCGGAATTGAACGAAAGGAGCTCGGCCGTGACCGCTGGATCAAGAGCGGCAAGGCGAACGAGTCGCTGGATAAGGCGTGATCGGATGAGAGCCCAGTCAGCAGGCATCGTATCTTGGCCAGAAGAAGAACGACCACGAGAACGATTGCTCTCACGCGGTCCGCAGGCGCTTACCGATGCAGAGTTAGTGGCAATCCTAATTCGCGTCGGATTTCGCGGAACCAACGCCATCGACCTGGGCATGCCAAGATATCGTTTCAAGAAAGGTTGTCCAATTTGGGCAAGGGGGCTGATTTTTGGCTCGAACCAATGAAAGAGTGGATTTTATCATCTCAAAACGCCCAGAGATTAGAAACTTTGGAAGAAAAAAGGAATTTCCTAAGAAAGATTGGCTCGAACTTTATTTTGGCGGGCAGAAAAGTCCGTTTTTCAGTCATAAAACCCTACCACTTGCTTCTAAAAAATAGCCGAAGTTACCCTTTATACTCAAATTGGGGTGAGCGACGGGACTTGAACCCGCAACCCCCAGGGCCACAGCCTGGTGCTCTAACCAGTTGAGCTACGCCCACCACCGATCGGCAAAGGAGTCCACCGTGCGCCCAGGAGGATTCGAACCTCCGACCCGCGACTTAGAAGGTCGCTGCTCTATCCATCTGAGCTATGGGCGCAGCGAGCTTGTCTTGTAAAGGTCATTATATACAAAATTCTCCTAAAGACGTCTCGTGTTGCTCAGGAAGGGAACTCAGTTTTGGTACAATGCCCTGAGCGCCAAACGAGAGAGATGAGAATCCTTGTAGCGGGTGGGATTATTTGGCTGATCATAGGAACGTTACTAGCAGAGGGAATCCTGACCTGGGAAGCCTGTGTGCAAGAAACTGTTCATCATAACCCAGATCTGGCGGCTGCCCAAGAGGCTGTGCAGAAGGCCAGGTCGCAATACTACGCGAATTATGCCGGCTTCCTTCCCCAACTCTCAGCGAATGTCAGCGCCACCCGTGCGAATTCCACCCTCAACCTGGGGCCTTTAGGCTTGGTGGGGAACATTCAGAACCAATACAATACGGGCCTCTCGTTCCAACAGAACTTGTTTACTGGTCTCCGGGATACTGCCCAGGTCAAGAAAAGTCGGGCGGACCTCGACACGGCTGAAGCCGCTCTTCAACTGACCCAGGCTCAGGTCAGCAACGATTTGAAGAGCGCGTTTGCCAAACTCCTCTATGCTCAAGAACAACTCAAGCTGGCTGGTGCGATTGCTGGTCGCCGCCAAGAGAATGTGCGCCTTGTACAGCTCCGGTTTGAAGTAGGCCGTGAGAACAAAGGGTCATATTTGCGGACGAAGGCTGATGATCGCTTGGCGACGTTTGAAGTGGCACAAGCCCGACGAGCGTTGCGGGTCGCTCAACGGGAGGTAACGAAGGTGCTTGGCCGGAGCGAGTTTGGGGTGATAACCGTGGTAGGCAGTTTCCCGACGCCCTCGCCGGGCCCGATGCCGAATTTTCCTGACCTGACGTTGCAGACGCCTACGCATCGCCAGGCGGAGGCTCAGGCTCGCGGATCGCAAGCGGGCGTCAGCCTGGCTCGATCAGAATTTTTTCCTTCGGTGGATGCCACGGGTTCTGTGGGGAGATCAGGAACCACCTGGCCCCCTGATCGTGACCGGTGGTCCATGGGGGGAACCCTCAACTACGCGTTTTTCCCAGGGGGGCGCCATGTATTCGATGTCCGGGGTGCGATGGCCGAACGGAGGAGAGCCCAATGGAATGTGCAAAGTATTGACCATCAAGTCGCTCTGAGCCTCGAGCAGGCATTTTCCCGTTTCCAGGACGCGGCAGAGAAAATCGAGGTCCAACAAGAATTCCTGACCGCAGCGGAGGTCCGTGCAGAGATTGCGCGGAGCCAATACACCAATGGCCTGCTTTCTTTTCAGGACTGGGACTTGATCGAAAGTGATCTCATTACCCAACAAAAGCAAATGCTGGTGGTACGGCGTGATGCGATGATTGCTGAAGCCGCTTGGGAACAAGCCCAGGGGAAAGGATTCACGCGATGAAACGTCAACGGGTAATCTGGACGGTGATCGTGGCGATTGTCTGGGTAGCTCTGGGGCTTTCGTTGAAAGGGCACTTTCAAAAAAAGAGGGCGGCTGCGCTTCGGACCGTGCACGTCACCCGAGGCGATTTGCAGGTGACCATCCTTGCCACAGGGGTGGTTCAGCCGGAGAATCGCGTCGAGGTTAAACCGCCAATCCCAGGGCGTGTGGAGGAAATTCTCGTCACGGAAGGTAGCCTCGTAACCCAAGGGCAAATCTTAGCGCGATTGAGTTCCACGGAACGGGCGGCGTTGCTGGATGCGGCTAGAGCGAGAGGTCCTAAGGAGATGGCCCATTGGGAGGAGCTGTATAAACCGACCCCACTCGTCGCTCCGCTCAATGGGGTGCTGATTGTCCGCAACGTGGAGCCGGGGCAGACCGTGACCGCGCAGGATCCGGTGTTTGTCTTATCTGATCACTTGATTGTGAAAGCCCACGTTGATGAAACCGATATCGGTCAGATCAAGCTGAAACAGAAGGCGGAGTGTATTCTCGATAGTTATCCGAACGTGAAAATTCCTGCCCTCGTCGGTCGAATTGCGTACGAAGCCAAAACCGTCAGTAATGTGACGTTGTACCAAGTGGATGTTCTCCCAGAGCAGGTTCCCCCATTTATGAAGAGCGGGATGACCGCCAACGTGACGTTTATCGTCGGTTCGAAAAAAGACACGTTGGTGCTTCCCGCAGAAGCCGTTCGCCTCGACAATGGCCGAACCGTGGTCATGATCCCCAACCCCTCTCGCCCCAGTCGTCCTTCCTCTCGGGAGATCCACACGGGGTTGAGCGACGGGAAACGGGTGGAAATCCTGTCCGGCCTTCAAGAGGGTGAGACGGTGCTGGCGGCTGTGATCCACAAATCTCTCCCCTCGGAGAGCACCCAGGTGAACCCGTTTGCTCCCTTTCGTGGTCGTCGGTCCCAATAGCGCGAGACCTTAGCCCATGATCCGACTGTCCAATATTCATAAAACGTACCGAATGGGAACCGTTGAGGTACAGGCGTTACGTGAGGTGTCGGTGACCATTGAACCGAGCGAGTTCGTTGCCGTGATGGGGCCTTCTGGGTCTGGGAAATCGACGTTACTGCATATCATCGGGCTCCTCGATGTCCCGGATGGCGGTTCTTATGAACTGTTCAGTCAAGAGGTCTCGAAGCTCAAAGAAGATGAACTGGCGCTCCTGCGCGGCAGGGTCGTTGGTTTCGTCTTTCAACAGTTCAACCTCTTGCCGCGGACCACAGCCTTGAACAATGTGGCGCTTCCGCTCCACTATTCTGGGAATAACCGTGGCGGTACAAAGGCACAAGAATTGCTCGAGCAGGTGGGATTAGGGTCAAGGCAGTTCCATAAGCCGAATGAACTCTCGGGAGGGCAGCAACAGCGGGTCGCCATTGCGCGTGCCTTGATCAATGGGCCCCAACTTCTGCTGGCTGACGAGCCGACAGGGAATTTAGACTCTGCCAGCCAGGAAGAAATTATGGAGATCTTCCAGCGATTGAATGAACAGGGGATCACGATCGTGTTGGTAACCCATGAAGAGGTGATCGCTCGGTATGCGCGGCGTGTGATTCGCATGAGAGATGGGATGATTCAATCGGATCAGGTGGTGCGCACCTCTCCGCCTGCCACGCCCCCCCCGTTCAGCGGCAAGAAGGGGAAACGTCCATTCCCCGAAGGAAAACGGGGGAGGGCCTTTCACCTCAAAGAATGGAGCTTGTATCTCGGCCAAGCCTGGCAGGCGCTGCGGGCGAATAAGGTCCGATCGGGGCTGTCGATGCTTGGAATCACGATCGGAGTAGCCGCGGTCATTGCCATGCTGGCGTTAGGCAGAGGGGCCAAACAGGCGGTAGAGCAGCAGTTGTCTTCATTAGGGTCGAACCTGTTGGTGGTGTATCCAGGGTCGCGCCAGACACGAGGGGTCGCCTTAGAACAGGGGACCGTGACCCGATTTACGTTTGAGGACGCAAAGGCCATCACTGAGACGATCCCTTCTGTGGAAAAGGTCGCCGCGTCGGCTTTCCAAGTGGTCGGTGTCTTACCGGCCAAGGGGGCCACTGGCTGGCGGGATCAAGATGACCTCATCATCATTCCCATGTACACCGCCATGCACCGGTTGTTGGGAAAGGAGTATGTCGATTCCATTGACATCCAAGTCGTCAGCCCCGCGGCCATGGAAGCCACCGAGCAAGGCGTGCGTGAGCTTATGATCCGTCGCCATCATCTCCCTCCCTCTCTCTATGATTCATTTCAAATTCGCAATTTAGCGGATATCGTCGCGGCGGTCTCGGAATCCAGCCGGACGATGTCCTGGCTGTTAGCGGCGATCGCCGCGATCTCGCTCCTCGTGGGGGGGATTGGGATTATGAACATCATGCTTGTGTCAGTGACGGAACGGACTCGAGAGATCGGCTTGAGAAAGGCGGTGGGAGCCAGGCCACGCGATATCTTAGCCCAGTTCCTCATCGAGGCATCCACCACGAGTCTCGTGGGAGGTGGGGCAGGGATTCTCCTGGGCACTGCGATTACCCTGACGTTATCTCAACTGGCCCATTGGACCACCAGCGTGTCCCTTGACGCGGTGGTGGTCGCCACAGTGTTTTCGGCAGTGGTCGGTGTGGTATTTGGACTATGGCCTGCCCGCAAAGCCTCCCGACTCAATCCGATTGACGCCCTTCGTTACGAATAACACGGCTTTGGCTTGATGAAGCAACGCGCTGATTATTTGGTCTTCAGCGCCCTGCGGTCGGTCCGAACATCCCGCCGCTCTTGATGCAGTTTCACCTTGTCGGCATGAATATCATGCCGCAATTGGCGGCGTTCCGTGCGGTCTTTCCGTAACGTCTGACGTGCCGCTATCAGTTTTTCTCGGGCGGCTTTGGCCTGGGGGCTGCCTTTGCCGTACGTCTTGACCGCCTCGCGGAACTCCTTGCGGGCGTCGCGGACAGCCAGTTTGTCTTTCTGGACCTCTTGGGTTTCTTGGCGGACTTGAGCGCGATCCTGCTTGATGTCTGCCTTGAGGCCTTGGATTTCCTGTTTGTCCTTTTGGATGTCCTGCTGGAGGGTGGTTGGTGGCGTGGGGTCAGCCGCCCAAACAACCCCTTGTGGTACCGTCAGTGATGTCATGAGGATCAGACGAACGATCTTGTTGTTCATGTGAGAGACCTCCTTGTCTCTGACGACTAGGCCGTTTACGACGTTTTGGCATGAGACTTCTGATGCAACTTCTCAAAGCGTTGTTGCTTTTTTGGGGTCAACACCGCTTGAATGGCTTGGACGGCTTCCTCGTGGATCTGGGCGAAGTCTTGGGAGACTTCTTCGTGAATTTCCCGGGCGTGTTCCTGAGCTTTTTGGATGAGCTGTTTCACAGCGTGTTCTTGGGCAGGGGTCAGACGCAATTCATGTTTTAATCGGTGCACCCGCTTCGCCACGTACATGCGGTGAAGTCCCCGTTGTTCGATTCGATGGGTATGCCAGGCGATCCCACTCACGGCCCCGAGCCCATACATCACGCTCAGCAACGCGGCGGCTTTTAATTTTCCTCCCATGCTGGGCCTCCTAAAACCCAAGCCGTGACTTCCTCTGGCGTTGGAGAATGTTCGCGGGAGAGCCAAATCGCCTTTTCGGCATTGATCTCTCCCCGCAGCAGAAATTCAAGGGGAGCCCCTCCTTCCCCGGCACGGTAGACAATAATGCCGGCGCTCAAGACGATCAGCAGGGCCACCACGCTTGCGACACGACCCATCCACCGCCACTCTGCCCACCAGCCAGTCGCTTGCCGTTGTTCAGCGGCCTCGATACTGGCGAGAACCCGTGTCCAAAGGAACGGTGGCACCTTGGGAGGAGGGAACTTCTTAGGGAACGCTTTTTGGGAAAGAAAAATCCATTGGTTGAGGGTCATTTGACAGGCTGGACAACCGGCCAGGTGTGCGGTCAAGGCTTCACGGAGAGAGGGGGGACACTCCCCGTCATAGTAATCCCACAGATGTCGTTTGGCTTCAGCACAAGGTATCATGGGTGTTCCTCACTCTCTTGGACGTCTTGGGTGCCAAAAATGTTCCCATATTTTTTGGTGTAGGCATTTTTTAGGGCTTCTCGGGCTCTAAAAAGTCTTGATTTGACTGTATTAACGGTGCAATTTAAGATGGCCGCCATTTCCTTGTAGGAATACCCCTCAACCTCTCGTAAGGTCAGGATGAGTCGCTGGTCGGGTTCTAACGTGTTTAACAAGCCATGCAGTTCCCCCTGCGCTTCTAAGGAGACATCCGGTTGTTCCGAAACCGGCGCCTCAAGGGTTTGCAGGCCGGTGAGATTTTCCTCCTGATCCAACACAGGGTGATCTAAGGAGATCTCCTCAGGCCTATGCTTCCGTAAATAGTCAAGGCAATGGTTGGACGCAATGCGGAACAACCACGTATAGAACGCCGATTGGCCGTGGAACGAAGGAAGGGCAAAGTAGGCTTTGACAAAAATTTCTTGAGTGAGGTCTTCAACCTGCTCTTTGTGGTGAACTAATGACAGGGCCAGCCCGAACAACCGATCCTGATAGGCTTCCACCAACACACGATACGCCTCTTTGTCACCTTGGCGCGCCCTGGCGATCGTTTCGCGCTCTTCTTGGTCTGACTGAAAAGAGGCAGGATGGCTCACGCGGTGTTTATGAACGAGGAATGAGAGCTGGTCGCAATTACTGAACGCAGTGCGAACCTATTTTGAACGGAATTGCCCGCCTGCTGGAAACCCCA
>JACPXA010000223.1 GCA_016196785.1 Elusimicrobiota bacterium | reverse complement strand
TATTCCATGGCTTCTCAATACAATGGCCGCCGCCGGCCGGTCGAAGTCTTGATTGATAAAGACCGATGGACGGTCATCCGGAAACGAGATTCGTATAAGGATCTTTTACGCGGAACCACCACACTGGATTCCCGATTAAGACTTTCGGGAATGACGTCATAGGAGAGAAGCCGTGAAGCAACGAAAGGTGACTTTTACTAAGATGAGTGGGGGAGGGAACGATTTCGTGGTGATTGATAACCGCCGTGGGCAGGTTGGGAGCGATGGAACCGCGTTGGCCCGATCGCTGTGCGCGCGGAAGTGGTCGGTCGGGGCCGACGGGCTCCTGCTCCTTGACGCCAGCCGGCGGGCGGACTTCCGCATGCGCTACTATAACGCTGACGGATCACGAGCGGCGATGTGTGGGAACGGTGCCCGATGTCTCGCTCGGTATGCCTCCCTCGTTGGGGCGGCGCCTCAGCGGATGACCTTTGAAACCGATGCGGGGCTCGTCCGTGCCGCGGTACACGGCAAGGAGGTCGAAATCGGGTTGCCAGATCCCACGGTGGAGCAGGCCAACCTCACCGTCAGGACGGGAGGCCGCCGTTGGGAGGGTGCCTGGATCCAAGTCGGCGTTCCCCATTTTGTGGTGGTTGTCCCACAACTTGACCACCTCGATGTGGCCCGCTGGGGGCGCGCTCTACGGTACCACCGACGGTTTGCTCCAGCCGGAACCAATGTGGATTTTATCCAACGGGTCGCACCTCATCGAAGCCAGATCCGAACCTATGAGCGGGGTGTGGAAGAAGAGACACTGGCGTGTGGAACCGGGGCGGTCGCAAGCGCCATCATCGCTGGGTTGAAAGGACTCGTGACGCCGCCCGTCACCTGCCGGACCGCCGGGGGAGAGGTTCTCACGGTAAACTACCGTCTCGAAACCGGAGAGGGCGACTCCGCGCGGGCGTCAGTGACCAGAGTGACCCTGAGAGGCCCAACGGTCATTACCTTTCGCGGCGAGGTCACGCTGTAACGCCGAAGGACTACGGGGGTATATCATCATGGGAAGCAAACCGGTGAACATCCAAGGTTCCTGTGTCGCGTTAGTCACCCCATTTACGGAGGGGCGGGTGGACGAGGAACGTCTGACCGCCTTGGTGGAGTGGCATATTCAAGAAGGCACCGATGCGTTGGTTCCGTGCGGGACCACAGGCGAGTCAGCCACGCTGTCCCACGAGGAACACCAACGGGTGATTGAGCTGGTCGTCCAGGCGGCCCATCGCCGGATCCCGGTGATTGCGGGGACGGGCTCGAATTCCACCGCGGAAACGATCGCCTTGACTCGGTTTGCCGAACAGGCCGGGGCGGATGCCGCGCTGGTGATCACCCCGTACTATAACAAGCCGACTCAGGCTGGGCTCTATGGACATTTTCGGGCAGTGGCGACGGCCATGAAGCTGCCCCTGATCCTCTACAACATCCCTGGTCGGACGGCGGTGAACCTCTTGCCAGAGACGGTCCTCCGATTGGCCCACGACTGCCCAACGATCATTGGCATCAAGGAAGGGTCCGGCGTGATGGACCAAGGTAGCGAGATTATTCGGGGCGCTTCCCTAAACCCTCCGCCTGCCCTGAGCGGAGTCGAAGGGCCCACGCCCTTTACGGTGTTGGCCGGTGATGACGCCTTGACGTTGCCCATCCTGGCGCTCGGTGGTCGGGGGGTCGTCTCCGTACTCGCCAACATCGCCCCGCGGACGATGGTGGAGCTGTGCGCCGCGTGGAGGGAGGGACGCGTGGCACGCGCCCAGGAATTGCACCACCAGTGGTTCCCGATGATGAAAGCGTTATTCCTGGAAACCAACCCGGTTCCCATCAAAACCGCCATGGGACTCATGGGGTTGTGCCGCGAAGAAGTGCGCCTTCCCCTGGTCTCGCTGGGGGAGGCAGCGAGGGGTGCGCTGGTGCAGGCCTTGAAAGCGAGCGGGCTCCTCTCTCTGAAGGTCGCTCGATGACGCGGCGGGGACGACCGCGTGCTGGCAAGTTGCCAGACCTAACACCGCTACGGATTGTGGTGTGTGGCGCATGGGGCAGGATGGGGAATCGAATCCTGACGTTGGCCAGTCAGGATTCGAAATTCCAAGTGGTCGGGGCCTTGGAGGCTCCCGGGCACCCCAAGTGTGGGGAAGAAGTCCTTCCCGGGGTTCGCGTGACGGATCAGCTCAAACCGCTGCTCGATCAACACCCCCATGTCGTCATTGACTTTACCACCCCGGCCGCGACCTTGGAACATGCGTTAGAGACCGTACGGACCAAACGAGCCATGGTGATTGGGACCACGGGATTCAGCCAGGCCGAGCGCTCCATACTTGCGCGGAGGGTCGCCCCCCTCCCCGTCGTCATCGCCTCTAACATGAGCCTGGCGGTCAATGTCCTCTTTCACATGGCCGGAATGGTGGGGCGGATCCTCAATCGCTATGATATACATATTCACGAGATTCACCACCGACAAAAGAAGGATGCCCCGTCGGGCACGGCGTTGACGCTTCAGAAACTCGTCAGCCAGGCGTCGGGCCGTCAACCCGATGAGGTTCACGTGACCTCTGACCGCTCCGGAGACGTCGTGGGCGATCATATCGTCCAATTTACCGGGACCGGGGAGCGGTTGATCCTCACCCACCAGGCGCAGTCCCGTGATCCCTTTGCGATCGGCGCTCTCCAAGCGGCACAATGGGTGGTGCGTCAGCGGCCTGGGCTGTACGACATGCGCGATGTCCTTGGGTTATCCGAGGACTGACCGTTCCCCCGATGACCGTTAAGTTTAGACCTAGCCAGCGCCTGTCCCGCCTGCCGCCCTATCTCTTTGCCCAGATTGATCGGAAGCGAAAAGTCGCCGAGGCGAAGGGGATGGACATCATCTCCCTGGGGGTTGGTGATCCTGATCGCCCCACGCCAGCGCCCATTGTGAGCACCGCCCAGCAGGCGCTCCGCGACCCGCGCCATCATCAGTATCCCTTTGGGGCGGGGCTTCGGGAGTTCCGTGAGGTCATCGCCGTCTGGTTCCGCAGTCGCTTCGGCGTGTCGCTGGACCCTGAGCGGGAGATCTTTGCGCTCCTGGGATCGAAGGAAGGACTCGGGCATCTCCCGCTGGCGGTGGTTGATCCCGGGGACATCGTGCTGGTGCCGGAGCCAGGGTATCCGGTGTATCAAGGGGCGACCGTGTTGGCAGGGGCCACCCCCTATCCCGTTCCCCTCAAGGAATCCCATGGGTTTCTGCCTGACCTGCACGCCATTCCCTCTCGGATTGTGCGGAGAGCGAAACTCCTGTTTCTCAATTATCCGAATAACCCAACAGGCGCGGTGGCTCCGCTGTCATTCTTTCGGGAAGTAGTTGCTTGGGCCAAACGACATGGGGTGCTCGTCGCCCATGATGCCGCCTACTCGGAGTTGTACTTTAACCGCCCGCCGCCGAGCTTTCTCGAGGTCCCCGGCGCGAAGCTCCTTGGGGTGGAGTTCCACTCATTCTCAAAGACGTATAATATGACGGGGTGGCGCGTCGGATGGGTCTGCGGAAATCCTCAGATCCTTCAGGCCTTGGCACGGGTCAAGGATCGGTATGACTCGGGGGTGTTCCAGGCCCTGCAAGTGGCGGCGGTCGCCGCACTCAAGGCAGCGCAGGGGACCACCCACGAGATGCGGGCCTTGTATCAGCGGCGGCGGGACCTCTTTGTCCGAGGGTTGCAGAGGCTCGGCTGGCAGGTCTGTGAGCCGCAGGCCACCTTTTATGTTTGGAGTCATGTCCCACGGGGATACACCTCAGCCCGCTGTGCCGAGAAACTCCTGGAGGAGGTGGAGGTCGTCTGCACGCCGGGCAGAGGATTCGGTCCTGCGGGGGAAGGGTATGTCCGGTTTGCGTTGACCGTTGAGGAGGAGCGCTTGCAGGAGGCGGTGGATCGCATTGCGCATGTCACCTGGTAAATCTAAAGACTGCCGTCACTGGGTCACCGCGTATGTCGGGTTGGGGAGCAACCTCGGGGACCGGCGTCGGTGGCTGGAGCAGGCGATTCGACAACTGCGGCTCGTTCCTGGGGTCCGCCTCGAACGACTCTCATCGGTCTATGAGACTGAGCCGGTAGGGGTGACCCGCCAACGGAAGTTTTTAAACGCGGTGGTTCGAGTGACGACGTCGCTTTCGCCGCAAGCATTAGGGGAACACCTGTTTGCGATTGAACGGCGCCTCGGACGCCGCCCGGGGCGGCGGTGGGGACCAAGACGGATTGACCTTGATCTCTTGCTGTATGGTACGCGGATCCTCCAGCAGCGTCAGCTTTGGGTGCCGCACCCCCGCCTCGGGGAGCGGCGGTTCGTGCTCGAACCGCTGGTGGAGTTAGCGCCTCGGCTGCGTCACCCCGCGCTCAAGCGAACGATGCGGTCTCTGCTCCAAGGTGTCAAACATCAAGGCGTTCGTTTTTGGCGCGTCCCACTTAGACGAACCTCGTTCGGAGTGGCTCCATGACGTTCTTGGGTATCCCATTGATCGGCGTGGTGGGGAAGCTGATCTTCTGGATTACCAACCGGCTCGCGGCGTGGAGCGGATCAATCTGGCTATGGCGACTGGGGCGGCGGACCCAGCGGAGACGCTACTACATCTGGGCGGTGTTGTTGAACCTCTCGCTCTGGGGGTTGTTGCTGGGGGTGTTCTGGTGGCTTGCCCTCCGTGCGAGAGGAAAGGTCTGACGCATCATGGAACCCGTCACCACGACCGCGTTGCGTCGCATGAAGGAGCGCGCGGAGAAGATCGCTGTGCTGACCTGCTACGATGCGACCACAGCCCGGTTGTTGAGCGAGGCTGGCGTGGAAATTCTGTTGGTTGGGGACTCCCTGGGGATGGTGAAGCTTGGCTATCCGACTACGTTGCCGGTAACGGTGGAAGACATCCTGAGGCATACCCAGGCGGTTTCTCGTGGAAACACGCGGGCGCTCGTGGTTGCCGACATGCCGTTTTTGTCCTTTCAACTCAGCGTCAGTGAAGCCATGCGGAACTGTGGTCGGATGCTGAAGGAGGGCGGTGCCGCAGCGGTCAAATTGGAGGGAGGTCACGGGATCCTCGAGACAGTGGAGGCGTTGGTGGCGGCAGGCATTCCCGTGATGGGCCATCTGGGGATGACCCCTCAGTCACTTCATGTCTTCGGCGGGTATAAGGTCCAAGGTCGCTCGTCCGCCGCCGCGCGACGAATCGTGGCGGATGCCAAAGCCCTGGAACGCGCCGGGGCATTTTCGCTGGTGCTGGAATGCATTCCTCCCCAGTTGGCAAAACAGGTCACACGCGAGCTCGCCATCCCCACCATTGGAATTGGAGCAGGGCCGTTCTGTGATGGTCAGGTGTTGGTGGTGGATGACCTCTTAGGCCTGCACACGGGGGTCTCCCCGAAGTTCGTCAAACAGTATGCCCACCTGGCGCCCCAGATCTCGCAGGCCGTCAGAGCCTATGTGCGAGATGTGAAAACCTCCCGCTTCCCCACCGCCGCTCATTCCTATTGAGAGGCCTTTCCCGAATTTTGTTCATCAACATTCCGATGTGGTGGGCGATTAGCATTCTCGGTGCGGTGCTCCTCGTTGTTTGGGGATGGTTTTCCTCCAACCTGATCCTTCGCTTACCGCGACTTCCGCTCGGGGTGGTTCCGGGAGAGTTTGGGGTGCGCGCGGAAGAGGTCCAATGGATCACCGAGGATGGGATCTCCATCCGAGGGTGGTTCCTCCCAGGTCTTCCAACGCAGCGGGCGACGATCATCGTCCTGCACGGCTGGGGGGCGAATCGGGCGGATGTCCTTCCCTCAACGGTGTTCTTGAATCGCCGCGGGGGGTATCACCTCCTGTACTTTGACTTTCGGGCGCACGGGGAAAGTGGGGGCACGATGTCCTCGTTAGGCGGGTTGGAGCTCAAGGATTTTGCCGGCGCGCTGGAGTTCCTCAAG
>JACPXA010000015.1 GCA_016196785.1 Elusimicrobiota bacterium | reverse complement strand
GGCTTGGTGATGTAGTCAAACGCCCCATCCCGCATGGCCTCCACCGCGGTTTTAATCTCCCCGTAGGCGGTGATGAGAATGACCTCCGTGTCGGGGTAACGCTGTTTGATGACCCGCAGGAGCTCCAGGCCGTTCATCTGAGGCATATTCAGGTCGGTGATGACGAGCGGGCAGGGCGATGGCTCGAGGAGTCGTAGCGCCGCTTCCCCCCCCTCCGCCACCTGGAGGGTGTACCCGTCAGCTTCCAGGAAATCGCGGCACAGCTCTCGGCTGGCCTCCTCATCATCCACGATCAAGATCCGCTCAGCCATTAGGTGTCGGTATCGAAGCGGTAGCCAACCCCCACCACCGTTTTGAGGTTCTTCGCGTAGTGCCCGAGCTTCCGGCGGAGATGCTGGATATGGACGTCCACCGTGCCCGTGCTGCCGACATAGTTGTACCCCCAGACACTGGCCAAGAGCGACTCGCGGCTGAAGGCCCGGTTCGGGGTTTTCGCCAAGAGGGCGAGGAGATCAAACTCCTTGGGGGTCAGCGGGAGGGGATGTGCCTTGAGGCGGGTGACATGCATGTCCAGGTCAATGACGAGGTCTCCCACCCGAATCTCCGCATGGTGACCGCCCGGGTGATCCAACCGTCGGAAGAGCGCCTTGATCCGTGCCATCAGCTCGCGCTGGCTGAAGGGCTTCGTGATGTAGTCATCCGCCCCCATCTCCAGCCCAATCACCTTGTCCGTTTCCATGGATTGAACGGTGAGCATGATGATCGGCAGCGTCCGGGTCTTCTCATCGCTGCGGAGCCGACGACAGAACTCGATCCCGCCAATGGTCGGCAGCCGCACGTCCAAGAGGAGCAGGTCCGGTTGAAAGGTGGTGATCTTCTTCAGCGCCTCATCCGTGGTGTGCACGCTCGCCACTGAGAAGCCCTGCTCCGACAAAAAGTCGTTAATCATCTCACAGATGTTCACCTCGTCATCTACGACTAAGATTTTTTTCTTCATAGGACTCTCCGTTGATCCACGACGTAGTGGCTTTTGCCGGCGCTTTTGGCCATGGCCTTGAGTTCGCCGGCAATCGCGCTGATCTCCCCCGGATGGGAGAGGGGGCGGTTCTGGTTCGAGACCGCCGCAATGGCCACACTGAGGAGCGGGAACCGCGACGTCTGCCCCCGGCGGTCCCGGAGCTCGATGTAGCCGCGCTGGCGATCCTCCGGACTGTATAAGAGCGGAACCAAATGATCGAACCGTCGGATGATCTCTTCACAGGCCGGCTGCACGTGCTCCGGCGCCACCACCGCCACGAAATCATCGCCTCCCACATGGCCGACAAAGGTGTTCGGCGCATTCTGCAGATTGACCGCCTCCATGATCACCTGGCCGGTGGCCTTGATGACCTGATCCCCGGCAATGAATCCGTAGCGGTCGTTGTAGGCCTTGAAGTGGTTCAGGTCGAGGTAGAGGACCGCGAAGGGGGTCTGGTCGCGAATTCGTTGCTCGAGCGTCTGTAAGATCGCGGTGTTGCCGGGCAGATGGGTCAGGGGGTTGGCGTCCAACTCGCGTTGGGTGCGTTCAATGGCGAGATGGATCCGGGCCAAGAGGCGGGGCACCTTAAAGGGTTTGGTCAGGTAGTCATCGGCCCCGGCTTGCAAGCCCGTGATCTCATCACGCTGGTCGCTCCGGACGGTCAACATGATGATCGGGGTGTGGCGGAGCTGGACATGGTTGCGGAGCTCGCGGCATACGGCAAACCCGTCTATGTCCGGGAGATCCACATCCAGGATGATGACATCCGGAGTCTCGTGGGTGGCCTTGTCCACCCCCTCTCGCCCGGTATGGGCAATGAGGGGTTGAAACTCGTCTTCCTCCAGCACGTCGCGGACCAAGTCGGTCAGCGCCACCTCGTCATCCACGATGAGCACCTTCTTCGCATCACTCATAACGGTTGAACCCACGACGCGGCAGCCTCTGCCGGCGGCTGTTTCGGCAGCCGGAAGGTGAAGGTGCTCCCCTTGCCGAGCTCGCTTGAAACGCTGATCCGTCCCCCGTGCGCCTCCACGATGCCCTTGGCAATGGCGAGCCCCAACCCGGTGCCCTTCGGGGCCCCCGTCGCTTGCTCCCGCGCGGATTTCACCTGTTTAAACCGTTCGAAGATCTCGTGGAGGGACTCCTGGGGGATGCCGATCCCGGTATCGCTCACGCTGATGGCGATCAGCTCCCCCTCATCCCGGGCGCTGATGGTGATCTGACCGCCCGCTGGGGTGAACTTGATGGCGTTGGAGACGAGGTTCGTGAGCACTTGTCGGATCTTCTCTTCATCGGCGGAGAGGGAGTTGATGGTGGACGCCACATCAATGGACCCCTTGAGCTGTTTCTTATCGAACAGGGGTTGCAGGAGTCCTATGACCGCCTCCGCAGAGGTCTTCACGGAGATCGGTCGAGGCATGATGTGGATCTTGCCCGCTTTGATCTTCGCCAAGTCTAAGATGTCGTTGATGAAATGGGCGAGCCGCTCGGTGCTTTCCTTCATGATCCGGAGGGCCTTCTCCCGTTTCTCGGGCGGGAGCTGGTCGGAGGGCCGGCCCATCAACAGCTCGAGGTACCCGTCAATGGCCGAGATCGGCGAGCGAAGCTCATGGGAGACGCTGGAGACAAAATCGTCTTTCAATTGGTCCAGCTCCGCCAGCCGCCGGGCCATCAGGTTGAACTCCTCCGCGAGAAACCCCAGCTCATCCCGCCGTTTGATCGCAATTTGGGTTTGCAGATGGCCTTCCCCGATCGCCTGCGCCCCTTGCGTCAGCAGGTGGATGGGGCGGGTCATGCGGCGGGCAAAGAGGAGGGCGCCGAGCAATCCGGCCAGCCAGGCCCCGACAGCCACCCCGCCCACGATCCGTCCCACCCGCTCGACCCCTTGTTGGATGGCTTCGTCAATGACCCGCTGGAAAATACCCAGACGGACTACCCCTGCGGGGAGCTGGTCCACCACCACCCCGGACTGGAGATCCACGATTGTGTCCCCCTCCTTGGTTGCGAATCGCTGGATGGAGGGGTGGCCTTTTATCGTTTCCCCCTCACCCCCTCCTGGGCGTGCTCGCTCTGCTGCGCGCGCCCGTTGCTGGCTCGGCGCTCCTGTTCGTCGCGCCAGCAACCCCTCTCCCCCCAGGGGAGAGGGGAAGGCCATTTGTACTTTTTCCCTCGCCCCCTGAGAGGGGGAGAGGGGAGGGTGAGGGGGAGCAAAGAGCTCGTCAAAGAGACGAGTCCGCCCCAGGACCAATTGGCGCCGTTCATCCAGCCACACCGCGTAGGCCATCCCCGGCACCGTCTTTTTGAGCGATCCCACGTAACTTAAGAACAGCAGATCGTCGTGCGTAATCGCCGCTTCCTCCGCCACCTTCCGGAGATTTTGGAACAGCCCCACCTGATTCCGCTCCGCCTCCCGTCGCAGGAGCTGCCGGAGGAACACGAAGGTGGCGAGGCTCGTCCCCAGGACGATGATGGTCACAAGCAAGGTCGCAAAGAGGCTCACCTGGGTTCGGATCTTCACTTCTGCACCTCGAGTACCTTGACGGGATCGCCGTCCTTGAGGCCATGCGGGCGCTCCACCACCACCAGCTCCCCAGCCGAGAGTCCCTTTGCCTTCCGCTCGGAGCCTGCCTTGGGCCCCTCAGCCGAGTGTTTCTCCGGTTCCCCTCGCACGACAAACACCTGGAAGCCGCCTTGGGAGGTTTTCATCAAGCTCTCCTGCGGGACCATCAGCGCCTCTTCCTGTTCAAAGACGATGATCTTTGTGCGGGCAAACATCCCCGGAAGCAGAAGTCCCCCCTCATTGGCCAGTCGGGCTTGAACCGTCAAGGTCTTGGCCCTGCCCTCGACAATGGGCGAGATGGCATCAACCTTGCCGGTAAACTCCTGGTTCGGATAGGTATCCACGGTGACGCTCACCCGTTGCCCGGGAAAGACCTTGTCAATCTCCTTCTCGATGATCCCGATCTGGACGATCACCGTCTCGATGCTGACGAGATTGGCAATCTTCTGGGTCGGGGTGACAAATTGACCGACCTCGGCGCTCTTATTTCCCAGCACGCCGTCTCGGGGGGCGCGGAGCGTCGTCTTCTCGAGCTCTGACTGGGCCATCTCCACGAAAAGCCTCGTCTGCTCCAACTGGGATTTTTTGATAGCCCCCAAGGTGTAGAGCGTCTCGGCGTCCTTCAACTCGGTGATCGCGCGTTTGAGTTTCAGGGAGGCATCCCGCTGTCGCAGTTGGGCGATGAGCTGACCTCGGCGCACCTTATCCCCTTCGTGGAGCGGAAAGGATTCAATGCGGCCCTCGACTTCAAACCGCAGGGGAATTTCTGTCCCCCCGAGGATCGTCCCTACGGCGTTGATCGTGTCTTGAAAGGTCGTGGGCTTTAGTTGGAGAACGTTCACCGGGACCGGCCCGGTCGGTCCCGCCGGTCCCGCCTCTTTTTTCGCATGAGAGAGTTGCTGCGCGATCGTGCGGTAGAGCGTCGTGGTCCCCCACATGAGGCAGGCGGTGGTCACAAACAGCACAATGAGGGCGAGGGGTTTCGAGCGGCGGTACAACGCCACGAACCAGCGGCGGGACCCGCTGGCCCCGGCACTCAGCCGCCCTCGCACCTGCCCGAGCGCAGACAAAACATTCCCCTCCACCCTCGGCGTTCCTGACGCCGTTGGTAGGTCTGATTGTTGCGCCATTGCGGTTAAGTGTACCTTGACAAACCCCCCCTGTCAAGGACGCCAAGTCAAGGAAGTGGGGGACGTAGCTGCCTTTCTGCCTTATTCTTCCGACCTCGGAATAATTGCTCGGTTCCTGACTCTAAGACAGGGAGGCTCCCTGCATGCCCAGACAACCCCGCCTGGATGCCCCAGGTCTGCTCCATCACGTCATCGCGCGCGGGATCGAGCGGCGGTCTCTCTTTCTGACCGCCACCGATTATCAAGACTTTCTCGCCCGGATAGGCATCGTCGGGCAGGCCACCTTTTCCAGAACAGGTTCAAATCGATCGTCGTAGAGGAGGACCCGTACTTCCTTCAACTGGTCCGGTACATCCATCTCAACCCGGTCCGGGCCGGTCTGGTGAATACCGTGGACGCGCTGCGCCGCTATCCCTGGACGGGCCATGCGGTGCTGATGGGATCGGCTCAGCGGGCTTGGCAACCTGTGGAGGAGGTTCTGGCGCATTGGGGGGCTGATCGCTCGGCGGCTCGCGCCGCTTACGAACGCTTTGTAGAAGAGGGATGGACTCTGGGAGCGCAACCGCACTTATGTGGGGGAGGGCTGATTCGCAGCCTGGGTGGGCAAACGGCCGGGGAGCAGGCGCGAAGAGCCGGAGCGGATCAGGCCTACGATGAGCGTATCCTTGGCAGCGGGGGTTTTGTTAAAGGGCTGCTCCGCCACGTGGACGCGGTGGATCACCGGCGTCTGGCATGGCCAGGCTATCAACTGCAGGATCTCCTGGAAGCCACCGCGGGCCTGCTGGGTTTGGTCCCCACCCAACTCACTTCACAAAGCCGCGACCGGAAGGTATGTCAAGGAAAAGCCCTGGTCATTTATACGGGGCGGGAGTGGCTTGGCCGCGCTCTGCAAGAGCTGGCCGAGCTGACCCACATGAGCTCCGGTTGCGCCAGTCGCGCGTGGGGCAGGGGCCGCCGCCTGGCCGGCCAGCTCGATCTGGCGGAAGCCCTCAAAAGGCAGAAAGGCAGCTACGTCCCCTGACTCTTGAGAGGTTAGCCTTGAGGGAGGGAGGAGACTTGTGAGTTTCCGGGAGGATAGGTGGCTCGGATGAGGTTTTTCACCCGGGCCACCAGCAGCCGGGCGTCAAAGGGTTTCACAAAAAAGTCCCACGCCCCGCTTTCAAAACCTTGCACGCGATCCTTGGCATCCGTGAAGCGACCGGTCAGCATGATAACCGGAATCCGCTGCAGCGCCGGGTCTTCCCGGAGCCGTTGGCACAGCTGGTACCCAGAGACATCCGGAAGCATCAAATCGAGGATCACCAGGGCCGGGCGCAGTTTCTGTGCCAGGCTTATTCCTTCCTCGCCACGGGTGGCCACCACACACTCGTAGGCCTCCTCGGCCAAGAGATCCTTGATCATCTCCCCGAGGACCTCGTCGTCGTCAATGACTAAGACGTGGGGACCGTGCATGGAAGCTCCTTTCGGCCCATGCTTAGGGGTCTGTCCGAGACAGACTCCTGGGGGCCGATACTTTCCAAAGGGCTTGTTCTTCCGGAGCGACCGAGACCCGTCTCCCCAAGGCATGCATCGCGTCTTGGAGTTGTGGCAATTCTCTCGGGGCAAGCAGCCGAAGGACACGCCGAGCGTGGGTCAGCGCCTCCGCGGCTTGCTGGGACCGTTCACAGACCATGGCAACAGTGGCGAGCGCCCGCAGGCGAAGGAGCCGAGACCCGAGCCGTTTGGCCAGCCCTAACACTTCCTCCAAGGTCTCCTGAGCGCCCTGCGTGTCATCGCGGGCCAGCGCGATGCGACCGGCCAGGAGCAACGCCTCAGCCTCCACCCACCGCTGACCAAACTGCCGAGCCCGAGCCAGCGCCGTCCGTGTGTGCTCGACCGCGAGATCTCCCATGCGGCGCTGCAGGGCGATTTCAGCGAGCAACAAGCCAATCTCCGTCTGGACGGCCTCATCACCCCAGCGACGGGAGAGCTCCTCTGACTGGGCCGCATACGCCGCAGCCATCTCCCCATCGCTCTCTTCCAGGGCGAGCCGTCCCCAGGTCAGCGTCACGAGGATGGTGGTTCGTTTGGCGATAAACTCCACCGGAGACGCCAACGGGAACGTCATATTCCCCAACAACTGTTTAGCTTTCTGCAGACGACCCTCCAGCAAGGCCACACGGCTCAAGTCGTTTAGCGCGGCAGCCACGAGCGAGATGTCCGACGACCGGTGCCCTAAGCCCACCGCCTTCCGGAACAACGGCAGCGCCTGTGCCCAGTGGTCCCCCTGGCAGGCGATCGTCCCGAGGGCATGGAGCGCCCACCCCTGTCCGCTGGGATCGCTCAGGGTATGGTGTCTGTGCAGAGCTTCGGTGAACAGCTTGAACGCTCGGAATCCCTGCCCCCGCTCTCGATAGAGCATCCCGAGGTAGAACGCCCCCCAGGCCGTCAACGACTGGGCCTCCGGCCCCCGCAGCCCGCGCACCGTCTGTTGGATTGCGACCCGCGCCGCGGGATACTCCCCTACCATCAGCCGGTGAATCGCCTGCTCAAACACCTGCTCGCGTGTTTTCATACCCTATCAGCTTAGCGCGAGCCGGATTAAGATTGCATGAAGTTTTGGTAACGATTCTGTAAATTTTTAATATCATTTTCACATCGAAAAATCAAATTGATTTTTTGGTTTGTTAGGTTCCTTGTCGCGTCACCGTCATCTGGCGCCACTGGTCGGTGAGCTTGGGAATGGAGGAGCCCAACTGGGAGTTCGAGGAAACGCCTGGTTGGGGAAGCAGCAATTCAACGACGTAGCGATCTTTTGACGCTTGGGCCCGTATGCTGTTTTCCCTGCCGCTCTGAAAGGCCAGCAAGCCCACGAGGGCCATCGTGAACCCAGCGGCTACCCAGAGCACCTCACTCAGACCTCCTGGGAAGAGAGACGTCAAACTGACCAGGAGATCTAAGGGGAAGATAACAAGGGGAGCGGTGCGTGGCCTTGGGGCTTGAAACGGGAGGGTCACGGGATCTTTAGGTGGGGTCACAGGCAGGCTGATTCGAAAGGTCGTTCCATCCCCCGGTGTTGTCTCCAGCGTAATTTCTCCCCCCAACGCCTTGAGATTTTCCCGAACCTTAAACAACCCCAGGCCATAGCCTTGCCCCCACGATGGCAACCAAATCTTCTCGATCTCATCGGCGTTGATCCCCCGGCCATTATCTGAGATCTCGATCACCACCCTGGGTTCCTCTGGGACTGCCGTGGCTGCCACCTTGACCCATCCCTGTGTGCTCTTCAATGGCTTGTGATGTATTGCGGTGTATTTAATGGCGTTGTCGATGAGGAGCGCTAAAGTACCGCGTAAGAGCCATGGGTCAGTGATGATCTCCCATGGTTGGGGAAGGGTGGAGGGAAGAATGAGTGTGATCCCATGGTCTTTGGCCATGGCCTGTCGAAGGTTACAGGCGTCCTCTAGCAGGACGGTAAGGTCAGTAGATTTCCAGGTGGGAAGGATCGTGATCGCACCGGTCCCCTGGACCACTCCAGACAATTTCTCAATCACCCCAAGGAACTCCTCTGTGGCGCCGTGCAGCCATCGCCCGTACTTGTTCACCACTTCGCTTACCGCAGAGGCTTGTTCGGTGAACCGTTGATCGGTTGGATCTAACGGTAACACCATGGACAGCGCATTCAGGTGCGTGAGCACCGATTGGTAGTTTTGCTGGAGCGTTTCCAGTTGCTTGGGAACCGATCGTCTCAGCGCTTGCAGTTTCTCCCGCTTTTGCTGTTCAGCATCCAGGAGGTCAATCGTTTCTAAAGCGAGGCGACCCATCGCTTGCAAGCTGGTGTGGACCTTCGGATCCCGGGTCCGTGGGAGAACGTGATCCACCGCGGCCTGTACCTCCTCGCGTGTTAACGCGCGATAGAGCCGGTCACTCAGTTCCGCAAAGAGGGTTGGTGCCGAGGCTCGATGAGCAAACCAGGGCACGAAGAGCCGACTCCAAAAACTGGGGGCCAGGGGTTCGGTCTGCCGCGAGGTCTCTTGCAGCGTGTCCTGGGTTGTGTCCTGGATCAATGACAGCTCATCTCGAGTGTTCTGGAGGAACTCTTCCGTGTCCTTTTGGGTCTTGTCCAGCTCTTGAGAGAAGAGTTGAAAGGCTTCATGGATGGAGGAGAACGGCTCGGCCTCCTTCACCGGCTCGAGGTCCTTCAGGAGGGTCTTGACCAAACCGGAGGCCGCGGTCACGGTACTTCCAACGTCATGGGCGAGACTCCGCAAGAGCTCGAGCTCCCCCCAAAGGCGGTCATTGGACTTCTTCAGTTGTTCTATCGTGCGGACCCGTTGGATCGCCAGTACGATCTGGTTCACAAAGGTTTGGAGAAGCCGCCGTTTGGTTTCTGCATCCTGGGCATCCGCAAACAGCGGTCCCTGACCGCCCCAGTTGTGGAGCATGATCAGCCACAGGGGTTCAATAGGATCTGTGCGGGTGGCCGGTGCCGGCGCAACAAACAGATAGAAGTTCTCCTCCAGCCATGAGGGCCCATACACCGCCCGGTCGATCTGGTGCTTATAGCGACTCACGAACCGGTCATCCTGCCTGAGGCTGAACGAGTCGGTGACGGTAGGCTGATCATCCTCGTGTATCAACAGGTGTTGCCCTCGGTGGCGGAGAGGGAAGAACCACCAGTCGCTGGGTGTCGGCTGACCCGCTTGCCGAAGTTGATTGAGGATCTTGAGCTTTTCAAGGAGCCACCACTTTTCGTGCCGAGGCGGTGAAGGCACACGGTACTCAGAAAACACCTCGCCGGTCGTGAACTCAGCCTTAATCACGGGATCTCCGGTGAGAGGATCTTGGGTGAGTGAGTAGATATAGATGGCGGGGTAACCGAGGGTGCTGCTCATGATCCGGTGCACCACCTCCGCAACGTCCTGTTCCGTTGGCGCCGTCATCAGATCGGTACTCAAGATGGTCAGCTCAGGAGTCGGAGGCCAGGAGACGCTCGGTCGGACGGCAGGGATCCAACTCCCTAGCCCGTCGCTCAGCATTTTCCAGCACGTGGCGGCGAGCCGGTGGATGAGCGGGAAACCCCCTCGGGTGGTCGTGGTGACGCCGGTCAACGACTTGAATGCGATCCAGGCTGAGTCTCCTTCCGCTACCCCATCACGTGGCTCTAAGCGTTCCCGCACTTTCATCAGATCTTTCTCAATAATTCCCAACTCCTCCCTGGTCTGGCGGATCGCCGATGGCTGAACTGTCCCGGGGAAGGCCTCCTCATAGCGTGCTTTCGCTTGGCGGGCTCGTCGTAAAGCCCACTGGACTCTATCCCTCAAGACCACTTGGATCTCGTGGATGACCCTCGGAGAGAGGGGAGCTTGGAGAGCTGACTTGCCGAACTGGTGCAAAACTCCTTCGGCAGCCATGATTTCTTGTAAGGCACTCCCAAGCGGTTTCTGGATGGAGAAGTTTAACAGACTTGGACGGTTGGTCTGCAGCAGTGAACTAATGAACCCTCCGACGGTGACGAGAGGAGATTTGAGTAAATCGAGGATCTGCTGGATCAGCTTGAGGCGCGCCGACTCCTCTGGAGACTTAGCGAGCAAGACGTGCCCGCGAACGTTGAATGCCTTTTCTTGAAGTTGCTCCGTACCGATATCCTGCCAGAGGCCCTCCTCCTGTTGAGGCGACATTCCTGGTTTGTTGAACGCCAGGCGGTCTGCCACCTCAAGTCGGAAATCAATGGATTCAAGTTGCACGTCGAGCGGGATAATCCCTTGAATGCGGAAGGATGTCCCCTCACGGCTCCCAGTGGTTTGGAGAACTTCCCCACCGTTCTTGTCCCAGACGTTTACGACCTTCACCTGAGCTGGATTGGTGATGTGGCAAAAACCGCTTGAAGGAGTCCCGTACCGGAACCGCACCAGAAGCCGGTCCTCGGGGATGGACTCGCGGGTCCTCACCGTAGCATAGACCTTGACCACTTGCTGGCTTCCCTTCATGATCGTCGTAGATGTAGCCGAGGGCTGATAATCCCCCATCCAGCGCATCTCGACCTGTTGTTGACTCAGAATCGCGAGTGACGGGGTGAGGATCAACACACCAGCCACGATCAACCAGGCGACTACCCCCAGCCACACCAGCCGCTGGATCGCCCACTTCCAATCTTTCCAGAGATTGGCTGACGTAGAAACATCCAGGCGGAGTGCCTTCGCGGATCTGAGGGAAGCTGTCGGCTGGCGAGTTAAGATGATGTCGTTGTGTTTTCCTACCGTCCCCAGCACCGCGGGTACTAGAGACCCTCCAGGGCGTTTAATCCAGACTACCCCGGCAATCGAAGAGCGAGGATGTGGTCGGGTGAAGCCCCACTTGAGGGAACCCCATTCCCCCGGGGGTGGCGCAAGCGTCTGCACCGTAAGTAGGCAGGGCTACCCGGAACGGTGAGCGCACGCTGAAAGGCCTCCGCCGGTCCTTCAATGGTGAGGCCGGGGGGCGCTGGGAGTTCCCCGATCAACATGGGTTGGATGACGACGTAGGACACCCCTCGGCTGCGGAGGAACTGTGTGAGCCCTGGGGTATGAAACCCACCTGCGAGGAGGACGATCTCCTGGGCCTGCAGCGCCTGTGCGACCTGAAGGGTATTGTGCGCGAGCGCCTCGTCCCGCCGTTTCGCGATAGCGTAGAACTCTTCAGGCGGGTCGGCCAACCGGGGACGTAGCTGCCTTTCTGCCTTATTACGATGGTTACGAAAGGCAACAAAGCAGCTACGTCCCCCACCCCGAACCAGGTGGGGGTGGGGGGTGACCTGTTGTTGAAGCTGTAGGTACTCGGTGTAGTCGGCGGGGGTCAGCGTCAGCGACCACAGTTGCCGTTGGAGATAAACCCACCGCTGGAGAGGACTTCCGCCCTGCTCTTTTGTCACATCCCACTCATGTGGGCGAGGAAGTCCAGCTTCTTTCTTTTCCCTCTCCCTTGAGGGGAGAGGGTTAGGGTGAGGGTGATGAGCGAGGGAATGCTCGATTGTTTCCAGCCGTTGCAGTACCGTCCCGCGCTGGCGCTCCACCGCGGCCTTGGCTGTCGCGTGGGCTCGATAGAGTTGGGGGTCATCCACCCCAATGAGGTGCAGTCGGCCAGCCTGTCCCGAGTGTAATCGAGGGGGCGGCAGGGTAAGCGCGGCATACTCTTCCCCATGCAGCTCCCCCTGCCGAAGCAAAGCGGTAGCCACACGTCGTTTTTCCGGGATGTCGGGAAACTGTGCGAGCCACTGCGTCTCCAGGGGACCCCAGGCGCCTTCGATCCCCACGACTAGGCGGTTCCTCGTGCTGGCGAGCCGGTGCAGGATCCGGGCAATGTGCCATTGCCCGAGCGGTTGGTTGTGCGCGTCTTGAATGTGGATGATGCGTGGCTGGTCAGAGCGGCCCTGAAAGTGATCAATGACGATCCCTTCGTGCAGTGGGATTCCCAGCGCTTGGACGATCGAACGGGCAACCTTGGTCGTTCGGTGCTCCCACCCTGCGGCCTGGGCAAACCCCTGGCTGACCTGGGTGAAAGTCATCACACTGATGAGAAGGAGAGCCCCCCTCACCTTGATCCTCTCCCCCCACAGGGGGGAGAGGGAAGGGGGGTGGTGTGTCGAGCGCATGGGGGTTAGGATGGTTGGCCGATCTGTTGGAGAAATCGGCGGGCGAGATGTTGGAGGATGAGATCCGGGTCCTCGCTTACTGCTAGCAGCGCCTCCCGGATCTCCCATTGTTGGCGGGAGGTGGGGTAGAGCCGGTTCAACACGCGGGCGGCATTCAACCGTACCGCCCGCCCTTGTTCGGGTTGTCGGATGGCAATGGCCAGATCCGCAAAGGCCCGGTCCTTGAGCTGGGCCAGCAGCTCTTGGGCCGCCAGTCGCACGGACTCGTTCGGATGGCCTAAGGCCCCCACAAGTTCAGGGATAGCGCTGGGACCATAGGACGTGAGCAGTTGCACGAGTCGCTGAGCGATCGGCTGTGCGGCCGTGGAGAACGCCTGGAGGAGCTGCCGCCGGATGAGCGGCCGGTTTACGGCCGCCAACCGTTGGTACGCCTCGTTGGCCACCTCCTCGTTGGGATGACGTAAGGCTTGAATGCACTTGGCAATCGCCTTGGGCGTTTGCAGCGGTGGCACGAGATCTTGAGCCGGCTCAGGGAGGGACACCGCTTCAAGCTCCTCGGTCGTAACCTTCTTCCCGAGTCGAATCAACGTTTCTAACGCCAGATGGCGAATCGCATGATCCAGCGAGGTGTCCTGGGCAATGGTGGAGACCACGGTGGTCAACTCCTCATCAGCCATCGGGCTTTCTGAGGCAGTGACTTCTAAAAAGGCCTTGAGCCAACGTGGGTAGTCATCCCCGAGGATGGTTCGACACCGGGGAAAGGCTTGCAGGCTTCGCGCCAACGTCTCGAAATACAGGGTGGGATATCGGCGGTGAATCTTGCGAAGCTGGGCGGCGATCCACTGGTACCCCGCCCGTTCCAGCGCCGTCAGTTGTTCCGCCTCGGAGAGCTTGAGGACCCACTGTTTTGCGGTGGCTCCCCCATGGCGATGAATCCACACGGCGAAGGCCCGTTCGGGTTTCGCAAAGTATTGTGCCTCGCGAATGACTTGCACGAGATCAACGGTTTCGGGCGGAGCGACGAGAGTGGGGGAACGAAATGCCTCGAGGGACCCAGAGGGGGCTTCCTTCGGGGTGAGCGGTGGGGTTCCCCCGACGAACCGTTCTTGGCCCCGGAAGAGCCACCATCCGACGACGCCCAGGGTACTCACCCCCAACAGGATTGCCGACAGCAGCCACCACGTGGGTGCGGTGGACGGGCTTGGTTGAAGAACCTTGGGAGAGGGTAGCTGGGGAGGAAGTGGGGTTGACGCCGGGTGAGGGATTTCAGCAACCGTTGGCGGCGGAGGGGAAGGCGCCAGCACGGCGGGTTGCTGCTGAATGACCAGCGATCGCTTGACCGGAAACACTCTCGGGACGGAAACGGCCGGTGGTAATTCCCGCGGTGTCTGGAGTGCCGCTTGATACAGTTCCGGGTAGTCCGTTTCTAACGCGCGCTCCACCTGCCAGAACCATCCGTGGGGGTCCCAGGCCTGAGCCCAGGTGTAGTGCGTGACAATCTCACGGGCAGCCTCCTGCGCTTTCTTCGGGAAGCCCAGATGCGAATATCCCATGGCGCGGATAAACTGGGCGGTCCCAATGTGGTACAGTGCCCAATATTTTTGAAAGATCGGTTTCAGCTCGGCCACCTCACTGGCTGACGGGAGGTCCTCGGCTTGAGCCGCCTGAGCGGCTTGTGCTCGGGCGCGACGGACCCAATTCGGGTGGTGACGGAGCATCGCCTCCGCCTCTTGCACCGCCGTCATCCAGGCGGTCTCTGCCTGGTAGGGATCCATCTTCTCGGCCTGCTGGGCCCGCGTCACCGCCGCCCACGCGGCTTTCAGATATTCCTCCGCGCTGCCCCGCACCACCTCTTTTCCTCCTCCCATCCCCACGCGCGAGGCTATGGGTGGAGACACGACCCCGACGCCGTTTCCACTCGAGCTGTTGGCAGCGTGTGAAGTTGGGGTAAACCACCCCAGCCCAATCACGGTTGCCATGATGATAGCCGACCACTTCATTTTCATCGCATGATTCTCCCTACATCAGCGTTTATACCATGTGCAGGGTGAAGATTTCCTTAACAAGATGTAACAAGCCTGTAAATTTTTGACCCTATTTTTGGATTGATATTTATAGGTGATTTTTTAATGGGAGAATGGATGGGCAGGGGAAGATGGATCGAGTCGTCTCAGTCATCCTATTTGAGACTGGCGAAAAACTGTCTTTGGGCCGTCACTACCTGCACAAGGCGTGCAGGGTGTTGAAGGTAGCGCCGCAGGTTCTCCAGGAGAGGTCTCCGAACAAACTGACTCATGATGTAAAAATGTACATTATGGCGACGATGATGTTAACAGATTGATCAATACATTGATCATTTGCGTTCATTACTAACGAATTACCGATAGACCTCCTTTCGGTCATCAATCGTGATAATGTAGATGATGAACCTGGAGCGCTCCACACGATAGATGATCCGATAGTTCCCCGTCCGGTACGTTCGATAGCCCTTCCACTCCCCATGCAGAAACTTCCCCAGTTCCGGATGAAGCGCGAGTCGGTCAATGGCGTGAGCCATCTGTTCACCCAGCTTGCGGTCGGCTCGAATGAAGTGATCGAACTTTTCCTAGAGACTACGCCGCTAGGGCGTCACTCCAGTTGTAGTTAACAATCTGTTCAGTCAACCGGTAACTGTTTGGAGAACGAGAGATGACGATAGCGGTTCCAATCTGAGATCCAAGTTCACGAATCATCCGCTGTAAAGACACCGCATGTTTCGCAGTGACGGTCATCGCGCTTTTCATCTCAACCAAATGGAGCTTTCCTCCGAGTTCAAGCACGAGGTCAATTTCTAGGCCATCTCGAGAGCGCAGGTAATACATGGCGGGCTTCTGACCAAAATGCAAGAACCGCTTGAGGACATCATGCACCACCATGGTCTCAAAGAGTGGACCCAGGCTTGGCCCCTGCATCAAGGCCTGACGGTCATGAAGCCCCAGCAGATACGAGGTCAGCGCTGTGTCGTTAAAATACAGTTTTGGGCTTTTGACGATGCGCTTCCCGATATTCCGATAGTAGGGATAGAGGAGGTAGATTTGGTAGCCGGTTTCTAAGATGGAGATCCATCGTTTGGCTGTGGGGACACTCACCCCGATGTCATGCGCCATTTCAGAGAGGTTGAGCACCTGAGCAGTTCGTGTGGCGCATAATCGTAAGAAGCGTTCAAACTGGCTCAGATCGCCGATCGCCGCGAGGTTTCGGACATCTCGTTCGATGTATGTGGTGATATACGATCCACACCATAACTGCCTGTCAACGGTTTTTCGTGAGGCGATCTCTGGATACCCTCCACGAAGCATCCACTCCGCCAGCGAGAGCCGTGGCCGTGACTCATCAGGGATGGTTAGCCCCTTGAGCCATTCCGCGATTTCTTTTGTGCGACTGGCGTGACTCATCCGTTCGGCATACGAAAAGGGCAAGAGGGAAACGACCGCCGCCCGACCCGCTAACGACTGACTGACGTTCTGCATCAAGGCAAAATTTTGAGACCCGGTCACTACCCACTGGCCGGCTTTCCGATGCTCATCGATCTTCGTCTTGATATAGGACAAGAGGTCTGGGACGTATTGAATCTCATCAATCACGACCGGTGGCCTATATTGATGGATAAAACTGACGGGATCTTCTTTCGCGCGGACCCTGACGTCTGGGTCTTCGAGACTGACGAACCGATGGGTCTTCGAGAACAACATCCGACACAGTGTAGTCTTTCCTGACTGTCGTGGCCCCGTGACGACCACAGCAGGGAAGGTCTTCATCGCCCGTAAAATCGTCCCAGCCAAGACTCGGGGTTTGATGTTCATGGGGATATTGTAACCCTTCCAATTTAATATAGCAAGTTAAATTTTTGGTGTTGAAGGGTGGTTTAGAGATTGCGGAGGGACAGGAGGGTGGTCTGTTGGGCTTGCTCAACGGCCTCGCTGGCAATCAGGAAGTTGGTTTCCGAGATGATCGTGATGAGCCCCTGGATGATGACCCAACGCCAGGGGTTCTCCGTGAAAACGAAGGTGGCAATCGCCTGGGGGCTAGCCAGGTTCGAGGCGCCGGCTCTTCGAAGTTCCTCTTGCAGCAGGTCCCTGGCGATGGCCATGACCACGGCGGTCGGCAGTTTGACGGAAGGGTTCACGAAGATTTGTCTCGCCTTTGACTCGTGTTTGAGATGGGCTCGTAAGGTTTGCTGCGTGATGACCACCTTCACCTTAGTCTTAAAGAACTGGGCTACCGCCGCCTTGAGCGCTTCCTTGCCCGAGGGACTCAGGTCCCCCCCACCTGCGGCGCGTTCGGCTTGGGTCATGGCATAATGGGTCAATTGATCTTGGACCGCAGGGAGATCCAACCTCTCTTGGGTCGTCACGAGCCCTACAAAGAACCGATCATGCTTCAAGTGGAACTGGCGATAGAGTGTACTCAAGACCTTCGGTGACAACGGTTGGGCTGAGACATCCAGCAGGTTCAGCACGGCCTTCTCACCCATGCCCATGAGAAGCGACTCCGCTTGCTGCGCGTGGAAATCCTCCATCGCTTGGACGGGACTTTCCGCAAGGGCCTTGGTCAGGGCTCTCGCTCCTTGCCAAACCTCAACTGCGACAGATCCCCAGTCTCGCAAGTCAGGACTTTGCACACGCCTCAACGCGGTCATCCCCGTGACCGCGGCCTCCGGTCCTAGTCCCAAGGCGGCGGCAGGTTCTAACGTCAACACCGCCGCCTGCGCGCGGGTGGCTTCATCCGGGAACGTGACGGTCAGCAATTCTCTGGCGCGGACGCTCGCCGGCTGACGGATCGCAGTCTCCCCGAGCGATTCCGTAGCGAGTAAGCGGTTCACATAGTGACGAGCGACTATGACATCATCCGACTTCACATCAAACTGCTGATTCAGGAGATCCCCTTCAACCTTCGGGAAGAGCGCAGCGAATGGCCGTTCTCGATCGC
>JACPXA010000240.1 GCA_016196785.1 Elusimicrobiota bacterium | reverse complement strand
GCCGGTGGATGGTTAGTCTGTGAAATCGGGGCTTCCCACAAAGAGGCGGTTCTAACCCTGGCCGTTCAATGGGGATTCTCACAGCCGCAGGTCAAATGCGACCTGGCCGGACAGCCACGTGTGCTCATTGCCCAAAAAGCTAGTGTGGTGATTCCACCACACTAGGCCCCTGTCCATGAACGAGCGCATCAATGGATAAGATCATCATTAAAGGTGGGCGTCAGCTCAGCGGCACAGTTCAGGTGTCTGGTTCCAAAAATGCAGCGTTGCCTATCTTGATCGCGACCCTCCTCACTGACGGGGAGTGCGTCGTGAGGAACGTCCCAGAATTAAAGGATATCGAAACGGTCATCGCCCTGCTGGGGGTCCTCGGCAAACAAGTCGTTCGCCAAGGGGACACCGTCCAGGTGTCTGCCAGTTCTTCCTTGTATGCGGAGGCACCCTATGAGATCGTCAGGCGCATGCGGGCGAGTATCTTAGTCATGGGACCCTTGGTTGCACGGTTAAAGCGAGCCCGTGTCTCGCTGCCGGGGGGGTGTGTCATCGGGCGCCGTCCGGTGGATATCCATCTTAAGGGGTTCAGCACCTTGGGAGCGGATATCACTCTTAGGGAAGGGTATATTGAGGTGCAGGCCAATCACCTTCGAGGGCGAGATCTCCGATTAACCTTCCCCAGCGTTGGTGCCACAGAGAACCTGATGATGGTCGCTACCTTAACGTCGGGAACAACCCGGCTGTTCAATGCCGCTAGGGAACCGGAAATCGAGGATCTCGCGCGTTTCCTCAACGGAATGGGCGCTCACGTTCAGGGGGCAGGGACGTCACGCATCACGATCGTTGGGGTTCCCTCGCTGCACGGGGCGCATCACCGTGTCATTCCCGACCGTATTGAAGCCGGAACCTACCTCCTCGCCGCGGCGATCACTCAAGGACGGATCACCCTCCAAGGGGTAGAACCCCCGCACCTCACCGCTCTTCTTCAAACACTCCGGAAAGCGGGAGTTCAGGTCCTCATTGACGCTAGTTCTAATACAATCACCACAGATGGGAAGGGGCGCCTCCGCCCTGTCACAATCAAAACCGCTCCGTATCCTAGCTTTCCCACTGACCTTCAGGCGCAGTGGATGGCGCTCATGGCAGTCACCGCTGGGGTGAGCCGAATCACTGAACAGATCTTTGAAGACCGGTTCCTCCATGTATCGGAGCTGGTCCGGATGGGGGCCGACATTCACACCGAAGGGAACACTGCCATCATCCGCGGGGTCAAGGTCTTATGCGGCGCTCCCGTAATGGTTTCTGACCTACGTGCAGGCGCTGCCCTCATTCTGGCTGGGCTGGTGGCCAAGGGGACGACCGTTGTCCACCGGGTGTATCATCTCGATCGCGGGTACGCCGCTTTGGTTCCTCAACTGTGCGCCCTTGGGGCTTCGATTGACCGTATTTCTAGCTAGCCGCCCCAGGGGAAATTTCTTATAATTTACACATAAAATGAAATCCACCAGTGAAGAGGTCGCTCGGATCATTCAGCGGGTCCGGCAGGAGGGGGATCACGCGTTAACGAGCTATACCCGTCGGTTCGATGGAATTTCCCTTCCATCCTCTAGGTTTCGGGTCTCTGTCAAGGAGATCAGGCAAGTATCTTCTCAGGTCGCCGCACCGATCAGTCAGGCGCTTGAGGCAGCAGCCAGAGAGATCCGTGTCTTTGCCCGCGTAGAAAGAAGATATCAAGGACGGTCTTGGTCTCTCCGACGAGGACGAAAGCTCCTCATGTACCGAGTCGTTCCCTTGGAGAGCGTCGGGATTTACATCCCCGGAGGGCACTTTGCCTATCCGTCAACAGTCCTGATGACCGCCATCCCAGCGAAGGTGGCTGGGGTCCCACGGATCGTCATGGTGAGTCCGCCAAAGCATCTCACACCAGAGGTCCTGTTTGCGGGGAAACTCGCTGGGGTGGATGAGGTGTATCGGGTGGGAGGCCCCTGGGCAATTGCGGCCTTGGCCTTTGGCACCCGGAGCATCGCTCCGGTAGATAAGATCGTTGGCCCGGGAAATCGCTATGTCACGGAAGCGAAACGACAAGTGTTTGGACAGGTGGGGATTGATCTCTTGGCGGGTCCGAGCGAGGTCGTGGTCATTGCGGATGACACCACGCCGGTCACGTACGTGGTGGCTGAGCTGTTAGCGCAGGCTGAGCACGACCCAGGCGCCCACGCGAGGCTATTCACCACCAGTGAACGACTCTTTCGAGCAGTCAAGTATTCTCTGAACGGCGCTCCGAGAAGATGGAGCCAACAAATCCATGCGGTGCGGGTCCCCCACCTCATGGCGGCGGTGCAGGAAGTGAATCGGCTGGCTCCAGAACATGTCGCCCTCTATGTCAGGGATGCCAGCCGCTGGATTCCATTGATTCGGCATGCCGGAGCCCTTTTTGTGGGGAGGGACACCCCGATAGCCCTAGGCGATTACGTGGCAGGTCCTTCGCATGTCCTGCCCACCGGGCGCGCTGCGCGGTTTAGCGGGGGATTGTCCGTCGCCCATTTCTTAAAGGCAACCCAGGTCATTACGTACAAGGGGCGCGACAGCCATCCGGACTTACGAATTGCTGAGACGTTGGCCAGAACCGAGGGGATGAAAGCCCATGCGGCTTCTCTTCGGGTGCGACTCAATGCTGGATAATCGCATGCCCTATCCGACTCGACAGGCCAAAATCAACCGGCGCACCCGGGAAACTCAGATCCAACTAACCCTTCGGCTGGACGGCCGCGGAAAAGTTCAGGTGGATTCCTCCATTCCGTTCCTCGACCATATGTTGGAACTGTGGACGTTTCATGGAGGTTTTGATCTCACCCTACGGGCGAGGGGGGATCGGGAGGTGGACGATCACCATTTAGTGGAAGACCTTGGCATTGCGTTGGGTGACGCGATTCACCTGGCGCTGGGGACGAAACAGGGGATTACTCGCTATGGGCAATTCTTACTGCCTATGGACGAGGCGTTGTCGTATGTTGCCTTGGACCTCTCTGGTAGGACGTCGTTTGTATACCGAGTGAAGTTTCCAAGGCGGTTCCGTGGACGCTTTGACTTCGATCTCCTGGAGCACTTCTTTCAAGTACTTGCCGACCATGCACGGCTGGCGTTGCACATCCGGTTATTGGAAGGGCGCAACGCGCATCACATCGCGGAATCCCTGTTTAAAGGGTTGGGGCGGGCGCTCCGCCAGGCTGTCGAGCGAGATCCCCGGCGGCGTGGAGTCCCCTCAACGAAAGGGGTCTCATGATCGCCGTCGTTGATTATGGAATGGGGAACCTGGCCAGTGTGCGTAAAGCGCTAGAGACAGTTGGAGCTCACGTGATGGTCACCGCGAAGCCAAGGGTGATTCAACGCGCCAGGGGACTCGTGGTCCCTGGTGTTGGGGCGTTTGGGATGGCCATGCAACGGCTCAAACGATTAGGCCTCATTCGGATCCTCCAAGATTGGGTCGCCAAAAACCGTCCGTATCTTGGGATTTGTCTAGGTCTGCAGATCCTGTTTGAAACGAGTGAGGAAGCCCCAGGCGTCTCTGGGCTAGGGAGTCTGCTGGGGCGAGTGGTCCGATTTCCCAATCGTCGAGGATTCAAAGTCCCCCACATGGGGTGGAACACCATTGAGAGAACTGGTCAAGCAAAAGAGGCGGTGTCTCATTCCCTCCTGAAGGGGCTAGGGAAGGGACCGTATGTCTATTTTGTCCACTCCTACTACCCGATTCCGCGGGACCCTGGGGTCGTGGCCACGACGACACGGTATGGACTCTCCTTTTGCTCTGCCGTGAGTCGTGGGCGTCTCTTCGCCAGTCAATTCCATCCTGAAAAAAGTGGCCGGTCCGGCCTTGCCCTTCTCCGTCAATTTGTCCAGCGAGTCTCGTGCTGATGCTGGTCATTCCGGCAGTGGATATTCGAGGTGGACGTTGCGTTCGGTGGTTGCAGGGGAAGCCAGAGCGGGAAACGATCTACGCGGAGGATCCGGTACTCGTCGCCCAACGCTGGCAAGGAAAGGGGGCGAAACGGCTCCATGTCGCGGATCTTGATGGGGCGCTCAGCGGGAAACTCCAGAATGGAGGCGTCATTCGGCAACTCTTGGGTGCTGTCACCGTTCCGGTCCAGGTGGGCGGGGGAATCCGTGATCTCTCCACCATTCGAGAGCTATTGGCTTGGGGAGTAGCGACGGTGATCTTGGGGACGCTAGCGGTGGAAAACCCAGAGGTCGTCAGACAGGCCGTAAGTGAGTTCGGTGGTCGCTTAATGGTCAGCATTGATGTCGCCGGACATCACGTGGTCACTTCAGGATGGACCCAGCGCAGTGCCAAGTCGGGGATTGAAGTGGCTGAGGAGATGCGGATCCTGGGGGTGAAGGAATTAGTCGTCACCGATACCGAACGCGATGGAACGTTGACCGGCCTTAACGTTGAAGCGCTTCGACAATTTGCGCGGCAAGTGAAGCTACCAGTGGTCGTAGCCGGAGGAGTTGCAGGGCTGGAAGACCTCCGGCGGCTTAAGGCACTCGAGCCAGAAGGGATCATTGGGGTGATCATTGGCAAGGCGCTGTACGAGGGAACGTTGCAATTGGAAGACGCCATCCGGATCGGGGAAAGCTGATTGCTGGCGAAACGGATCATCCCCTGCCTGGATGTAGACGCGGGTCGCGTGGTGAAAGGGACTCGTTTTCTCAACTTGCGGGACGCCGGCGATCCGGTTGAGGTGGCGGTCCGCTATAACGAGGAAGGGGCGGACGAGATCGTATTCCTTGATATCACCGCCTCCTATCAACGCCGAAAAATCATGATCGAGGTGGTTCGCCGGACCGCAGCCCGTGTGTTTATGCCGCTCACGGTCGGTGGGGGGGTTCAGGGGATTGAGGATATTCGTAATCTACTGAAGGCTGGAGCAGATAAGGTGTCATTGAATACCGCTGTGGTTCGAAGACCATCGTTGGTCCGAGAGGCGGCGCAACACTTTGGGACCCAATGTATTGTTGTTGCAATTGACGCCAAACGGGTGGCCCCTGCGGGGCCACTCCGCTGGGAGGTCTATACCCATGGAGGGCGAAGGCCGACGGGGCTCGATGTTGTGCAGTGGGCAAAACGGGTGGTGAGGTTGGGGGCGGGAGAGATTTTATTAACCAGCATGGACTGCGATGGGACCAAGACAGGGTATGATCTGAAGCTCCTGAGGGCCGTCACCCAGGCGGTGTCTGTCCCGGTGATTGCCTCGGGAGGAGCCGGAACCTTGAGACATTTTTATCAAGCGTTGACTGTGGGTGGGGCAGACGCGGCGTTGGCCGCTTCATTGTTTCACTTTCGAGAAGTGACGATTGGAGTGGTGAAACGGTATCTAGCGCGACGTGGTGTGGCGGTCCGAATATGAGATTTCTTCGACAACTCACCTTTGACCGACAGGGGCTGATCCCCGCGATTATCCAGGACGCTGACGATGGCACGGTCCTCATGGTTGGCTATATGAACCGCCAAGCGGTGCGGGAAACCCTGAAACATCGTCGGGTCGTTTTCTGGAGCCGCTCTCGGAAACGGCTCTGGATGAAAGGAGAAGTCTCAGGCCACATCCAGCGTGTCAAGGAGATGCGGATGGATTGTGATGGCGATGCGCTACTGATTATCGTCGAACAGGTTGGGGGGGCGTGCTGTCACACTGGACATCGCTCTTGTTTCTTTCGACGGATCTCCGCGCGCGGGGTTCCTTGCGTGGTGGGACGTCGGGTGTTTGACCCTCATCAGGTGTATGGCTGAATATTGGCCCTCACTTCGGGATTTCCTCCGATTGGCTCGACGGAAAAATGTCATTCCGGTGTTCCGTGAAGTGGTGGCCGACCGCGAGACGCCGGTGTCAGTGTTTGAAAAGATTGCCCGCCGGAGTCCATATTCCTATCTGCTGGAAAGCGTGGAAGGGGGAGACCGGCTGGGCCGTTATTCGTTCTTGGGTTACGACCCAGCAGCGTTGTTCGTGAGTCGTTCAAACGAGGTGCTCTTGAAGAGCGGTGACTTCTC
>JACPXA010000242.1 GCA_016196785.1 Elusimicrobiota bacterium | reverse complement strand
TCCAATACTCTCTATGCCAAAGGGACAGTTCCTGGCCGACCGATTCTGACCGAAGCTTTACCTGCGATACTCACCGGGGCCTTGGAGCTTTGGCAGAGGGCCCAAGCCCAAATGCTGGAGAGCCCCCTTCGAATCGATGTTCAGGTCTACATCCAGCGTGTCCGCGGCCTGAATGCCGAGGATGTCTGGCAGGTCCTTGCCATTCGCTTCGCGTAACGCGGTCCTTGCCCAATGGTCCTTTGAATCCAACGGCCGCCAAGTCACAGCTTTGGCCGTCCTGGGCCTGCCCAATCTACCCTCACTGATATCGCGACTTTTTCAATGTTGTGGCGTAAGACTTTTGCATCCAGTAGGGTAACGTCCACAAAATTGTGTAAGTGAGTCTTTCAAAGCCAAGGCACACCCTCTCCGATTCATGGTTAAGCAGCGAGAAGCCCTTCGTGTTTTGGAGCTTGGGCCGGGGCGAAGAGTTTCTTTCGCTGCCAGCGTGCATTGAAGTACGAGAACAACCCATAGAGGATCCGATCGATACTGGCATCGTTGGTGAAGCAGCTCATGGGCCGTGTTCTTCTTCGGACTTCCCGGAAGATCCGCTCGATGGCGTTGGTGGTGCGGATCTTGCTGTGATGTTCTCGCGGGCAGTCCAAGAAGTTGAGGAGCTGTTCCAGATCCGCTTCCAGGCAGGCGACGGCCTTGGGAGCTTTTCTTCTCCAACGGGCAGCCCAGCGATGGAAGCGTTTGACCGCTTGGCGCTTGGTGGTAGCGTGGTAGATACCCTTGGCCTCGGCCAGGCAGGCGGCCTGGATGTTCCTACGCAGTTTGTTGGCCAGGTTGCGCAGCTTATGAGCCCAGCAGCGCTGGCGTTTAATCCGAGGGTAGACAATGTCCAGAGCAGCATGCAGGCCCGCGCCTCCATCGGTGATGATGAGCTGGGTGGCGTGGCCGAGGAGCCCCCTGCGATAGAGGTCCTGAACCAGTTTTTCCCAGGCCGCCTGAGATTCGCTGCGATCGGTGACGAAGTCGATGAGTTCCTTGTGTCCGTCGGATCGGATGCCATAGGCCACCAGGATCACCCGCTTTGTCGCTCCCAGAGCATCCGTGCCCTTGAGGACGATCCCATCAAAGAACAGGTACAGGTACCGATCCTCCAAGGGTCTTTGGTGGAAGGCTCGGACGTGGGGGTCCAAGGTTTTGGTGAGTTCACTGACGAAGGAGGCGCTGACGGTATGCCCCAAGAAGGGCTTGACGACCTCACCGACCCTTCGGGTGGAGACGCCTGCAAGAAAGAGGCCCTTGAGCGCCTCGTGGATGGCCGATTGATTGGCAGCGAAGGGTTCCAGTACCTGCTGGGTGATCGAGATCTGACGGGTTCTGGGGACCCGAAGATCTTCAATGACTCCCAGGTTGGTATCCCAGGAACGGGAGTAGAAGCCGTTGCAGGAGTCAGTCCGTTCCTCCGGGGCCTTGCGGTTCCAAGCAACCTCCACCAGATCCTCCCGCTTCCAGAGCATCGTTTGCTCCATCAAGATCTTCACCAGCTTGAGCAGCTCCGGTTTGATGTCGCTCCAAAAATCTTCTTTGACTTCAGACCACCAGCCGATAAGATGTTGATTGAAGTTCAGTTGTCTCAAGGCGTATCCCTCCTTTTGGTTTTTTGCGGAACTACTGGAGAGGATACGCCTTGTGCTTTGAAGAGCAAAGCACAACTTACACAATCTAGGGTACATCACCCGGGGTTGAATTGTTTTGACCTTCAGGGGTGCGGCGTGGTACTGTATCAGTCTTATGGATAAGAATGGCGTTTTGCGCCCGAAATTCAAGCGGGATTCTGCGATAGCCTTCACCTTGATGCACCTGGTGGCCCTTTCTGCCTTTTGGATGTTCAGCTGGAAGGCCTTCTGGACCTTCTTCGTGCTTCAGTGGGTGACCGGCGGACTCGGGATCACCTTGTGCTACCACCGGCTGCTCACCCATCGCTCCTTTAAGCTCTGGAAACCTCTGGAATATTTCCTCACCCTCTGCGGGGTGATCGCCTACCAGAACGGTCCCATCAAGTGGGTGGCCACACACCGGCTGCACCATGCCCGATCGGACCAACCGAATGATCCCCATTCCCCCACCGCCGGTTTCTGGTGGGCACACATGGGCTGGCTTTTTGCATTTAACGAGGAATTGGATAATTACGATCGTTACAAAGTGTACGCACCGGATCTGGCCCGAGACCCCTTTCACCGGTTTGTCAACGCCACCCACGGCTGGTACCAGGTGATTCTTGGCATCTTCCTTTATCTGTGGGGCGGCTGGCCAGTGGTGATCTGGGGCGTCTTCCTCCGAACAGTATTCGTCTGGCACTGCACCTGGCTGGTGAACTCCGCTTCCCACATCTGGGGATACCGGACATGGGCGACCAGCGACCAGTCCACCAACAACTGGTGGGTGGCATTTCTCACCTACGGCGAGGGATGGCACAACAACCATCATGCCTTTCTGCGCTCGGCCCGACATGGACTTGCCTGGTGGGAGATAGACCTCACCTATATGACGATACGGCTCTTGACCGCGCTCGGCCTGGCCTCGCACCTGCAGCTTCCCTCGGCCCAGCAAAAGGCCAGGGCGCGGGAACCAGCATCCTTGCCTGTCGGACAGACAGGAGTCGCCGCCTAGTAGCGGCATCACCGTTCTACCTCGGTGTCCGACGAGGATCTTCCAGCAGCTCCTCAATCTCCCGCTCCTGAACGCCGAATTCCCTGGCCACCTCCAAAAACCCGGGGCACAGTTCATACCGTTGTTTTAACAGCGCCTCTTTGAAGTACAAGAGGGCCGTCAACTTCACCGGATTTTTTGCGACCCTGAGCAGCGTCGGCAGTCGTGCCTTTTCTTCCACAGTTTTGGCTCTCATCGTTTGTGCCTCCTGAGGTTAAATCCGCAACATAAGCTCGTCGGATTATTGTCCCCGCCCAAGATCTGTGGCGGGTCACATAAAAAAAGCCCATGATCTTTTCGATCATGGGTTTGAAGTTTCTGTGGTGTTTTAAGGTTTTACTCTACGCAGAAACCCTCCATTCCCATGACCGGGGCCACCCCGCGGTGGCACATGACGGCCTTGACCGTCAGGCAGATAAAATCCGCCGCCGCCCAAGCGGCAGCCGCCTTGGCAGGCCGAAGGTCCGCTGTCGTCTTTGTGGCGGACCGATAGGTTATGGTTTTCGTGTTCGCGTGCAACATTTTCTTTTT
>JACPXA010000224.1 GCA_016196785.1 Elusimicrobiota bacterium | reverse complement strand
CTCACTTCGCCATCGTCCCCGCCGCTCCTCTCGGATGTTAGATCCGAAGGTAATTCGAGAGCGGCCGGAGGTGGTGCGACGGGCATTGGAGCTGCGGCGCTCGAAGTTCCCGTTTGATCAGTTTCTGAGCAAGCTCCGCCAGCATCAGACGCTCTTAGCTGACGTTGAACAGCTTCGCGCTCGGCGCAACACCGCCGCCCAGGAGGTGGGGCACCGGAAGCAAAAGGGCCAGGACACCGCGGTCCTCATCCGCGAGATGGAGTCGGTCAAGACCGCCCTCAAAGACAAAGAGAAAACCCTCGCCGCCCTTGAACCGCAGATCACCGATGGCTTACTCCGGCTGTCAAACATCCCGCATGAAACGGTGCCGCCGGGTGCGGGGCCTGAGGATAACCGAACAGTTCGAGAAGGGGGGAAGCGACCCACCTTCTCGTTTCAACCGAAGCCCCACTGGGAGGTGGGGGAGGCGCTAGGGGTGTTAGATTTTTCAACCGCCGCCACGCTCTCCGGAACGCGGTTCGCTCTCCTCCGCGGGGCCGGGGCAGCGTTGGAACGCGCGCTTATTAGCTGGATGTTAGATGTCCACATCAAAGAGCACGGCTACACCGAAGTGTTCACGCCATTCCTTGTGACCCGCGAGACGATGCAGGGAACCGGCCAGCTCCCGCGCTTTGAGGAAGAACTCTTTCGCTGTCGGGATGATGAGCTCTACCTGATCCCCACCGCGGAGGTTACGCTGGCTAACCTGCACCGTGGCGAGACGTTGAAGGAAGAAGATCTCCCCCGCCGTTACGTCAGCTACTCTGCGTGCTTCCGGCGGGAAGCCGGCTCGTACGGTAAAGACACCAAAGGGCTCATCCGCAACCACCAATTTGATAAGGTGGAACTTGTCAAATTTTGTGTCGCGGAACGCTCCTTAGAAGAATTAGAGACCCTCACCCGGGACGCGGAGGTCATCCTCCAACGGTTGGGGTTCGCCTACCGAGTCATCGAACTGTGTACCGTGGATCTTGGGTTCGCTTCGGCGAAAACGTACGATTTAGAAGTCTGGATGCCAGGCGAGAACCGTTGGCGCGAGGTCTCTTCGTGTTCCACCTGCACCGATTTCCAGGCTCGCCGGACACAAACAAAGGTTCAACGTACTGATGGCCGAAAGGAAATGGTCCATACGTTAAACGGAAGCGGGGTTGCGGTTGGACGCACCTTCGCAGCGGTGCTGGAGCATTACCAGCAAGCCGATGGCACTGTGGTCGTTCCCGAAGTCTTGCGTCCCTACCTCGGGATGTCAGTTATCCCCACCGCGAAGCCCCGCTGATGTCTGAGTATAGCCGTCGTGACGACTGGCAGGTCAACCAGCAGGTGAAGATAGAGTTGACGAAACGGGGCGTGGATGTCAGCTCAGTCACCATCTCAACCATCAAGGGGATCGTGGATATCCAAGGAGATCTCCGGATGACCAGTAAACTTAACCAGGACGTAGAACCTCTATGGCTCGCGCATTTTTTGAAACAGCTCGATCTCGTCTTGCGCGGGATCTATCGGGTACGCGATGTGCGGTGGCAGATTGAAGGTTGGCGACGCCAGGGTTTTCGGTGGATGCGAAGCGCACCTTCCCGCAGTGCGATCCGAGGAAGCTCCTGACCCATGCCAATTGAAGTCATCGAAGGGAAAATGACGAGCGAGCACCTCCAAAAATTCTTGGGAGATCCTTTCCCCGAAATGATCAAGTTCGTCATCGATGTGCGTAGGGGGATTGTGGCACTGGGCGGGGAATTACATTCGGACGCGGAAGCCGTGCTCTTAGACCGTGGATCCAACCAAGGAGACTTGTGGGGCGGGAACCTGTATGTGGAGAAGACAGGGGAGCGTCGGATAGAATATACGGCAATGATTAATATCCGTCCTTCTGCAGGGAATTCTTCAATGCAAGTCAAGGATCCCCACATTCAAGAGGGAATGCGCCGTATTCTGGGGCAACTATTGCCATGAATGCCCAGCTTCATCCCGGCCTGTCTGTTGAGAAATGGCGATCTAGGCCGTATGCTGATCAGATTTTACATATCGCTTCCGAATTGAACCGTACTCAGCATTGGATGAAGAGGAATGAGCAGGGCTATGTTCAGGGATCTCTCGAGCGAGCCTTAGAGCTGATTGATTTAACGGTTTCTTCAAACCAGGGGACAAGGCCCTTAAGAGAGTTGTTGCGATTGAGGGAAGCCCTGGGCGGTTATTATGTCGGTCTGTCGAAGGAATATGATGAGTTCGTTCTTCTCTTACAGGGGCTCCTCGTCTTGGATAAGGATGTCCAAAAATTGAGATTGGAGTTACTGAATTGAGCGGTCCGAATCCACAGTGAGCGAAACGACTTGTGCCGAGCGAAGTCGAGGCAAGTGAGCCGAACCGTTGAAGGCGCCTGTCTTGAAATTTAATGAATGGCCTTGCCTACCGCACTTCGCCGTCGGAGGCATATAGACCGAGTTGGACCGAAATTGACGAATTTGGACGGGTAAGCCGTCAAGAGTCGTCAACATGGCAAATGAAGCTCCATTCCTTAATTCGACACTGTGTCGGGGGACACTGGGACGTTCTTAGGTAATCCGGTTTTGCTGCTCGGTCCCGATTTCCCAAAATACGCTCCCTTAGGGCACGCAGGGCTGAGCGTGAGTTAAAATTACTCCATGTTAAATGAACACGTGAGTCGAGATCTCATCGCAATGCGGACCCGGCGATTCCGTGATCTATGCGGTGAGTTAAGCATCCACACTTCGAACAAGAATCCGGTGTGTCAGCGCCTCGAAGCAGCGGAGCGGTTCTGCGCAGCTTCCAGTCCTTTTGGAGGCCAAGATTTGGACCTTCTGTCCAAAACGGGAGAATTCCTGTGGCTCTCGGAATGTTTGGAACACATTAAGGGACGCATAAAGGGAACGAGCCATGTGAATCGGCTTGTCCAAGAAGCGAGGTACGCCAATGAGTTGGTGGAGTTGATGGCCGCGTGGATCGTTGAAAAGGCAGGACATCCCGTTTCGCTCGATGAGCCTGATGTCGTCGCTCATGTGGGCAACGTAAGGGTCGGGTTGGCGTGCAAGAAACTCGACTCTAAAAGGAAACTTATTCAGCGGATACGCGAGGGACGTGACCAGATTCAAAACTCAGGCATGGAAGGCATTATCGTTGTGGATGTGAGCAAAATTGTGGAATATCAAACCGGCGCGGTCGCACGAACCGAAGACGACGCTTATCATGCCTTGTCTGTGAGCACAGGCAGGTTGTGGGAGGACGTTGAGAGGGGTGTGCTAGCCAAATTACAAGGGACCTCGGTCGGCTCCGTGCTTTTCTGCGATTTTCAGTTTTATGGTATTCAGCGATCTATCGATCATGGCGCGAAAATCGCTCATTACACTCCCTTTCAAGCAGGTTATTTATCTCTTCGTTCCAGACGCAATCGTCATGCTGCCATTGAAACGCTCGAAGATGCGATAATGAAACTCGGTTTGAATCCTCTTAGTGTGTAGGGCAGAGACACAGGGATGTTCTCGGGAAATTCGGCTTTGCAGCCGATTCCCCATTCCCTAAAAGCGTCCCCTTAGGGTTCTTGTTAGGTAAGCTGAATTTTGGAGGGTTGGCCGAGCGGTTGAAGGCGCCTGTCTTGAAAACAGGTAGGGGTGCAAGCTCCTCGCAGGTTCGAATCCTGCACCCTCCGTTGATTTGTTTTGTATTGTCCGACGACCAGCGGTAATCGATGAGTGATGGTCCTTTCCAAAATTCTGACGAGTTTTCACAGTTATTCGGTTTAAGTGCACACGCCGAATATTTCGGCTATACGCCTTTGAAAGATTGCAAGGTCGGATTTAGCGTTGTACGAACCTACCCGTCCAACCTCCGATTCAAACCCGCAAAAACACCTGACGGAAGAGACGACAGCGTCGCCGTGATCAAAGTGATACAATGGAGAAATAAGAGGAATAAAAATCCATTTTCCGCATCTAAGGTATGTGAGCCCATTTCGCCGTGCCCTATCTCGTATGCTGGA
This sequence comes from Elusimicrobiota bacterium, assembly GCA_016196785.1. Classification (GTDB taxonomy): domain Bacteria; phylum Elusimicrobiota; class Elusimicrobia; order 2-01-FULL-59-12; family JACPXA01; genus JACPXA01. The sequence goes on along the minus strand of JACPXA010000224.1, from coordinate 9,727 downwards.
AACTGAAGGCCTACGCCGCCGGTTGCGGCTGGCCGTAGCCCATTTTTGGAAAACCCGCGAAATTCAGATACAAAAACAGAAGACTATGGGTAGACAGGATCAGGGATCGAGGAGCGCGGTGACGGGCGGCGCTCAAATGAATGGATTTATCGAATTGATAACAGCCTTGGTTGAAGAAGGGGGTGTACCACGGGACTGTATCCACTACAACCGGTGCCTCGAACTTCCAGGATTCTTCCGGCCCACGAAAGAGTGGGACTTCCTTGTCATTAAAGACGGGCAGCTGCTAGTGGCTCTTGAAACCAAATCACAGGTGGGTCCATCCTTTGGCAACAACTTCAACAACCGTACCGAGGAGGCCATGGGGAGTGCCCTGGACCTATGGACGGCCTTCCGAGAAGGTGCTTTCAATAAAACTATTCGCCCTTGGCTTGGGTATTTTTTCCTTCTGGAGGATTGTAAGAACTCACAGATGCCGGTCAAGGTGCAGGAGCCTCACTTCAAGGTGTTCCCGGAGTTCAGAGAAGCGTCTTATGCAATGAGGTATCAGCTTTTCTGCCGCAAACTGGTCCGCGAACGTCATTACAGCGCTGCGGCGTTCATGCTCTCAAATTTCGAAACCGGGGCCAAAGGTGACTATAAGGAACCAGCCGAAGATATCACCTTCGAGGTTTTCGCCAGATCGTTGTTGGCTCACGCAGTGGCGTACAGCGGGAAAGAACTTCCATGAAAGTATCGGACCAGAACATTGGAAAAACGAAACATCGACTCATCCGAGCAGATGCGAGAAACCTCGCCTTTATCCCGGATGAATCAGTGCATCTTGTTGTCACGTCGCCACCCTATTGGAATCTAAAGCGTTATAACGACAGTGAGGCCCAGTTAGGGCATATCGGCGATTATGAGCATTTCCTGGCTCAGCTCCGGCAGGTATGGCAAGAAGTATTCCGCGTGCTCGCACTGGGGGGGCGACTGGTGTGCGTGGTCGGCGACGTATGTCTTTCCAGGCGTCAAAATGGACGCCATGTGGTGGTTCCTCTCCACGCCGACATTTGCGTGATCTGCCGACGCATCGGGTTTGATAATCTGAATCCCATTATTTGGCATAAGATTTCCAACGCCAGCTACGAGGTCTCAAACGGCGCTAAATTCCTAGGGAAACCTTACGAGCCGAATGCCATCATCAAGAACGACATTGAGTTTATTCTGATGCAGCGGAAACCCGGTGGCTACCGGCAGCCGACAGAGGGACAGCGCCGCCGCAGTATGATTGCCAAAGGGGAGTATGAAAAATGGTTCCAGCAATTCTGGAACATTACAGGCGCATCAACCAGGGAACACCCTGCCCCCTTTCCTGTAGAGCTTGCCTATCGTCTGGTCCGTATGTTTTCATTCTGGGGAGATACGGTCTTGGATCCTTTTTCGGGGACGGGTTCTACCATGTTGGCCGCTATGAAGGCGGATAGGAATAGTATCGGCGTAGAGATTGATAAGAGCTATTGCCAAATGGCCTTGAATCGCCTAGAAGCCGAGGCGCGTACGTTTTTCTCCAAAACGGAGCTTTCATTTGAAGATAAATTAGATACGTCGGGAATAAAGTCAGTCAGCAAGCAGATCAAACCCTCCATTCTTCGCTCTGTTGTATAGTTTAGGGTCCTATCTCCCTCCGGTTGATTTTTCATCCGTTCAGCGTTGCAGAGCCATTTACTCTAATTCATAATGGCACAGCTAATGGGGGAAGGTCACGGGCAAAAATTCCTTCCCCCCAACCGCTTTCCTTTTGCCCGCCCGAGCGATTGGATTTCAAAATTCGGCGTTCGGATTTTCGTCAAAAAATGTTCGGATTTTGTCCCAAAGGCACCGCAGGGTCTCTAACCGTTAAGTACGGGAGTCCAAGGCAAATACCCTCCTCATTTTTGAGCGTCACCTGTCATGGGAACAAAGCGGACAGGGATGATGCGTTCGCGTTGGAGCCCTTGAGTTGTTTTCCTGACCCGTAAGAGGTCCTGTTGCCCGGCAGGGCCCACCGGGATCACCAGCCGTCCCCCGACTTTTAATTGAGCGATTAAGGGGGGCGGGATGTCGGCAGGGGCAGCGGTCACTAGGATCGCATCGAATGGTGCCGCCTCCGGCCAGCCTTGATACCCGTCACCCACGCGGACATGAACGGAGGTGTACCCCAACCGGTCAAGCGCCGCTTTCGCCTTTTGAGCTAATGCTGGAAGAATCTCGATGCTGAAGACCTGACGCGTGAGCTCAGCCAGGATGGCCGCTTGATAACCAGACCCTGTACCGATCTCTAGCACTTTGGAGTCGGGCCGTAATTCCAGGAGTTCCGTCATCAGGGCAACGATGTACGGTTGAGAGATCGTCTGTCCCTCGCCAATCGGCACGGGGTGGTCTTCATACGCGAAGTGCCGATAGGGCCAGGGGATAAACTCGTGGCGGGGAACCTTGCGGAGCGCGGCAAGCACGCCTGGGGACTGTATTCCCCTGGCCTCAATCTGCTGTTGCACCATGGCCAAGCGTTGGCGGGCAAGGGGGGCTTCCGCCTGAACAGCCCTCCCTTGCAGGGCGACGCTGAACACCACTAGGAAGGCCATTTTTCCCTTTGAGTGCTTCCCGTTTCCCAATGCGGTTCCTCGACGACCTACCCAGGAAATTATGTATAATTTGCCACCCGGTTGACTATGGAATTCCTCCAACTCTCACAGGATGAGTGTATGAATGAGTTAGGGTAGGGAAGATGCTTACGGTTCAGCCATGAGAATGCGGTTCGGAAAGGAGCGTCAACGACTCAACCGGGTTATTCTTATTGGGCTCAGTTGCCTTACGCCAACGGTTGCCTTTTCGGTTGAAAGTCTCTATTCGGATCTCTCAGATAAAGTTTGCAGGGTTATCCAGCGGGCTGAAGAAGGAGAGGGTGACTGGGTAAAGCGGGAGTGTCCAGGGGTTCTTGGTTACAAGATCCAGAAAGACACAGACGATGCACGCGATTCATTAACGATCCTTCAAGGAAACCAGAAACAGCCGCTCGATTTCTGGGGCCGTGTAACTGGTTATTTCAATCATCTCGGAGACAAGGCAGAGTGGCGTGTGCGCGACGGGAAAGTTATTGCGTTGATTGTCCGCATGTACTTTACCGATTTGGAAACCAATAAGAAAGAGCAAAGATTAATTGTTATAAAAGTCCGGCTATCGGAATCTTGCGTTACCCAAGTGATCAATGCTTCGAGGATACCGAACGCCAACGAAAAGGCTCGCGAAGCTGCGGATCACGCTGCAGAAGCGAAATGCCTCTGGAATTGACCGCCCCCACCTTATTATAGATCAAAGTTGCCGAATTCGCTTGGCAAACTCTATGGTTGCTTAGGGGAAGGCCAGTAACATGAAGAAGGTCAAGTATCTGTGGCAGGTGGTCATTGTGCTTCTTGGGGCTTGGCTTCTGCGTAGCTGCGGGCTTATTTGGAATCCCTTTTCTCGTTATGACGCATTGAAGGCCGTGATCAATCGGCACGTAGGTCATGCGCACGCGACACGCGGGATGAATATGTATACCATTGCTGCACTTAAGAGTAAGGTAACTGAGAAAGACATACCGCTCCTTATCCAAATGCTCAATGAGCGTGACCATGTTACGCAGATGACAGCGGCTCAAGTATTGGCCACACTTGGCCCCCAGGGGAAGCAGGTGTTGTTAAAGGTTCTGGGGAGTACACCAGACTATAGACTTCGGACAAGCATCCAGGATGCTTTGCTCGACGCCAATTCGGGCACTGAGTAATTACGGTAGAAAATCTTCCGGTTGAACACCGTCTGCTATTTGATATCTTAGGCAGTGCGGTGCCCCTCTCCTTTCAAACGATTCTGGTCATTTGTTTGGACAACCTTGGGGATGTGATCATGGCCACAGCGATCCTCCCTCCGATCAAAGCGGCGTTCCCCGCCGCCCGGATCTGGTTCTGGACCAAACGTTATTCCGCCCCTATCTTGAAGGAACACCCAGCGATTGATCGGGTGGTGGCGAGCGATCCATTTTGGATGGCTTCCCCCGGCCAACCGCCAGGGCGCTTTCGGGAATTCGTGACGGCGATCCGGCTGTTACGACAAGAGCGATTTGATGCGGTGTTGGTGTTGAATGCGGAGTGGCGGCGAGCGTTCGCAGCCCGCTGGGTTGCTCCCCGCGCGGTGCGGGTGGGGCTGGCGCAACGAAAGAGCCGGGGGTTCCTCTCTCAGCCGGTCGCGCTGGACGAACTCCAGGGTCGGCATCTCCTTGATGACTACCAGCGGGTCGCGGAGGCGTTCCTGAGGAAGCGCCTTCCACCGCTAGTCCCTGCCTGGGTGCCGACGGCAGGGCAGAGGGCCTTCGGCGAGGCCACCTTCGCCCGGCTGGGGATCGGGCTGGATACCCCGGTGGTCGCGCTTCACCCGTTTGCGGGAAAGCTGATCCGGTGTTGGCCCTTGACACGCTTTCGTGAACTGGCTTGGCTGCTGTGGGAACAGAAAGGCGCCGTGAGTGTGCTCGTGTGCAACCGCACTGAACGTGAATCGTTCCTCGCGCCGGACCACGCGTTCCCTCCCAGGACAGTGGTGACCGGGGGGGAGTATACCCTTGACCAAGTGGCCGCGCTGCTCACACGAGCGGCCGTGTTTGTCGGAGATGACAGCGGTCCAGCGCATCTCGCGGCGGCGCTGGGAATCCCCTCAGTGGTCCTCTTCGGTCCGAGCGATCCCCACCGCTTTGCCCCGCGGAGCCGTTCCCCCGTCAAGGTCATTCAAGCCGATCCGTTGGCCGATCTCCCTCTCAGCCGGGTGCTTGCCGAGGTGGAGACGTTCTGGAGGAGGAAGGGCGTGGGCACACACGTATGATTGATACCGACAACTACGCCGTCCTCCGGATTCGGGATTTCCGGCTCATGTTGGGGTCCCGGTTTTTCGTAACGCTGGCCTTGCAGATGCAGGCCCTCGTGGTGGGGTGGCAGGTCTTTAAGCTCACCAACTCGGCGTTGGCATTGGGGTTGATTGGTCTCGCGGAGGCGATCCCTATCATGGGATGTTCGTTATGGGCAGGACACCTGGCTGACCGGGTTGACAAGCAGCGGATGATCCAGCAGGGACAGGGAGGATTGGTGTTGTGTAGCGCCGTCTTACTGGCTCTCTCGCTGAGCAAGAGGCCCTCGGTCCTGTTGATCTACCTCGTGATTGGCCTGACCGGGTTGTTCCGAACCCTGCTCTGGTCTTCCACGATCTCGTATACGGAGATGAGCGTGCCGAGGGAGATTTACTCTAAGGCCGTGGCCTGGACCTCAACGCTCTGGCAGATCGCTGCGGTTGTTGGTCCCGCGGTGGGGGGCTGGATTTACTCGTTATGGGATGCGCCGCTCGCGTATACCGTCATCATCGGGTTCTTGGTGATCGCGGTGTTGCAGTCAAGCCGATTGAGCCCCAAACCACCCGTCGTGAGGACGTCCTCCCCTGCGTCTGGCGAACCTACCGAAGACCCATCGAACTTCCTATCCGGGGTCCGCTTCGTCTTCTCACAGCCGGTGATTTGGGGAGCCCTGAGCCTCGATATGTTTGCCGTGTTGTTTGGGGGCGCCACGGCGCTGCTCCCCATCTTTGCTGAGATGCTGCACGTGGGGCCGTCCGGGTTGGGTCTCCTTCGAGCCGCTCCAGCCTTTGGGGCGCTCCTGATGTCGATCTACCAAGCCCACCGGCCGCCGTTCAGGAAAACCGGCCAGGTCTTCCTCAGATCAGTCGCGATTTTTGGACTGTGCATGGTGGCGTTCGCGCTTGCCAAGCAGTTTGTGCTCTGCTTGATCTTTCTGGCGGTCAGCGGGATGGCCGACAATGTCAGCGTCGTCGTCCGGGCCAGCATCCTGCAAGCCTTTACCCCCGACCATTTGCGCGGGCGTGTGTCGTCCGTGAACGGGGTCTTTGTCAGCTCCTCTAACGAGATCGGCGCGTTTGAATCCGGGGTGGTGGCCAACTTGATGGGCACGGTACCGTCGGTAGTCTTTGGGGGGTTGATGACCTTGGTGATCGTCGCCCTCTCCGCTTGGTGGACCCCGGAGCTGCGCCGCCTGAAGATGGGAGAGCTCTCTTTTACGGGGCGCGACGGCATACTTAGAGGGGAAGCCGCCGGAGGCGTAGAGCGTTGGCAATGACGGAGACGGAGCTGAAGGTCATGGCGGCGCTGGCGACCATGGGGTTCAAGAGCACTCCAAAGATCGGATAGAGGACCCCTGCCGCAACGGAGATCCCTACCACGTTATACACGAACGCAAAGAACAGGTTTTGTCTGATGTTCCGCATGGTCACGCGGCTCAGTCGGCGGGCGCGGACGATCCCCCGCAAATCCCCTTTCACTAACGTCAGGGCAGCACTTTCCATCGCCACATCGGTCCCCGTTCCCATCGCGATGCCGACATCCGCCTGCGCGAGCGCAGGGGCATCGTTGATCCCATCTCCGGCCATCGCGACTATACACCCCTCTGCCTGCAGACGTTTGACGTGGGCGCCTTTTTGATCCGGCAAGACTCCCGCCTCCACGTGGTCAATCCCAAGCTTCCGCGCCACGGCTTCCGCGGTGGCGCGATGATCCCCGGTCAGCATCACAATCCGCAGGCCGTCCGCCTGCAGGGAGTGGATCGCTTCCATCGCAGACCCTTTAATTGGATCAGTCACTCCCAACAGCCCCACGACGTTTCCTTCGAGGGCAAGGAACATCACCGTCTGCCCTTCCTGGGCCAACGCCTCCGCCCGGCCCCGTAACTCGCCGGGGTCAATCTGCAGCGTGTCGAGCATCTGTTGATTGCCGAGCGCCACGCGGCGGTGCTCCTGCTCACCCCTAATCCCCTGGCCTGGGAATGACTGGACTCCCGTCACCTGGGACAAGGACAGCCCCCGCTCGCGCGCGGCGGACACCAGGGCAGAGGCCAGCGGGTGCTCACTCCCCTGCTCCAAGCTCGCCGCCAGTCGAAGGACCTCCGATTCGCTGTATCCGGGCAGCGGCACGATGGAGACGACGCGCGGCTTGCCCTCCGTCAAGGTACCGGTTTTATCGGTCACGAGGGTATCCACCTTCTCTAGTCGTTCGAGGGCTTCGGCGTTTTTAACGAGCACGCCTGCCAGGGCTCCCCGGCCAGTAGCGACCATGATCGACATGGGAGTGGCTAGGCCGAGTGCGCACGGGCAGGCGATGATCAGCACGGCCACCGCATTGACCAGCGCATACGCCATCCGCGGTTGAGGCCCCACAACACTCCAGGTGATCCAGGTCCCGAAAGCCACGAGCACGACCGCTGGGACAAAGTACGAAGACACTACATCGGCGACCCGCTGGATCGGAGCGCGAGTTCTTGCGGCTTCGCTCACCAGCCGGACAATCTGGGCAAGCAGGGTTTCACTCCCCACGCGCTCGGCCCTCATCACAAAGCTCCCGGTTCCGTTGACCGTCCCCCCCGTGACGTGGCTGCCAGGGGCTTTTTCTACAGGGATCGGTTCACCGGATATCAGCGACTCATCCACCGCGCTGGTCCCTTCACAAACGACGCCGTCTACCGGCACCTTTTCTCCAGGCCGGACCCGCAGTCGGTCGCCGGGTTGGATCTGTTCAAGGGGGGTGTCTTCTTCTTTCCCGTCGCCGTACACACGGCGGGCCATTTTGGGAGCGAGGTCCAGCAGCGCTCTGATCGCACTTGCCGTCCGGCGGCGGGCGCGCAGTTCAAGAACCTGCCCCAGGAGCACCAACGTCGTAATCACCGCCGCCGCCTCAAAGTACACCGCCACGCCCCCCTGCGGGTTGCGGAACGAAGGAGGGAAGAGATCGGGGAAGAACGTCGCGATGACGCTGTACCCATAGGTGGTTGCCGTCCCGATCGCAATGAGGGTGAACATATTCAAGCGGCGGGTCACGATGGAAGCCCAGCCGCGCGCAAAGAATGGCCTCCCTCCCCAAAGCACAACAGGGGTTGCCAGGAAGCCCTCGATCCAAGAGAGTAAACGCTCCGGTAACCACCCTCGGGGTGGATGACCCGGGAGCATCTCCGACATGGCCAACAGAAAGATTGGTGCGGTCAAGGCGAGACTGACCCAGAAACGGCGGGTCATCCCGGCAAGCTCGGAGGTGTCCTCCGCTACCAGCGCCGCCATCTGCGGTTCCAGCGCCATCCCACAAAGAGAACAGGCCCCAGCGCCCGTTTGGACAACCTCCGGGTGCATCGGACAGGTATAGGGCATCAATTCCCATACTAGCACATTCGACAAAAAGCCGTTAATCTGTTTGAATGAACCTGAAGTGATGCCAAATACCTCGGACAAGCCGCGGGGCCGCTCAAGTCTTTGGCAATTGCTCTTCTATTTCCTCCAGCTCGGAACGACAGGGTTTGGAGGGCCTATCGCCCTGGCCGAATACATGGAACGCGATCTGGTCGAGGCGCGGGGGTGGATCTCCAAAACTGACTACGTCCAAGGGTTGGCGCTGGCAGAACTCGCTCCAGGACCTCTGGCGGCTCAATTGGCCATTTATCTCGGATACACGCACAGCGGTGTCTTGGGAGCCACGTTGGTAGCGATCACCTTCGTCCTTCCCTCGTTCCTCATGGTCATTGCGCTCGCAGCCGCCTACGTGCGTTTTGGGGGGCTTCCCTGGGTTCAGGCAGTCTTCTACGGGATCGGCGCAGCTGTGATGGGTATTATTGCCAGGTCCGCTTACAAACTGACCAAACGAACGGTCGGGAAGAAACCGCTTCTCTGGGTCATTTTTACGGTGATGGCGGTAGTGACCGCCGTGACTCGGAGTGAGATCGTCTGGTTGTTTATCCTGTGTGGCGTGGTTTCCCTCGCGGTCTATGCCCCTCCTCAGTGGCTGCGGAACGTTCGGTCCTTGATGGTCTGGCCCTGGTTAGGACTCTTGGCCCCCCAAGGGCAACCACCTGCTTCGACCGGTACCCTTTGGACCATCGTTACCTTTTTTGCCAAGGCTGGAGCCTTTGTCTTCGGCAGCGGCCTCGCGATCGTCCCCTTCCTCTATGGGGGAGTGGTCCGTGATTTCCACTGGTTGAACGAACGACAGTTCCTGGACGCCGTCGCTGTTGCCATGATTACCCCAGGCCCGGTCGTCATCACGGCGGGGTTCATTGGGTATCTGGTCGCGGGGTTGGCGGGGGCCTGCTTGGCAGCCTTTGGCGTCTTCTTCCCAGTCTATCTCTTCGTCATTCTCCCCGCCCCCTGGTATAAAAGGCATGGTCGGAATCCCCAGTTAGTCGCCTTTGTGGAAGGGGTCACAGCGGCAGCTGTCGGAGCGATCACCGGTGCGGTGTATATCCTAGCCCAGGGGGCGATTCGAGATGTCTCCACGGCCCTCATCGCCCTAGGATCTCTCCTGATACTGATCTACGTCAAGATTCCAGAGCCCATGCTCGTCGGCATCGCTGGGATCATCGGGCTTTTTCTGTATAGAGGCTAACGGATTCGCCATGATCAACCCTAAGCGTATTTCGCATTATCAACGGCAAAGTCTTTTTAGATCGTGTCAGGACACCCCGCGACCTCATCGCGGAAAGTGAATATTGGGCAAGGTGACGTAAAGAGTTTTGTGTAATTTTTCTCACGTTGAGGGCGCTCCTCAGGGCTGTTGGGATATGGCTCAGCCATTTTCCTGGCCTTGTCGGTCAAGTGCGTGCATTGTTTTTCGGCCTCCAGAGCGGTTTGTCCTTCCAGCGCT
>JACPXA010000038.1 GCA_016196785.1 Elusimicrobiota bacterium | reverse complement strand
TGAGATGGCGATGGTGTTGAACTCAATGGGGGTGCCGCCGGCTTGCCGGATGCCCTCCTTCACTTTCTCAGACAGGCGGCGGAGATGGACATTACACGGCATTGTCTCAATCCAGGTGTTTGCCACCCCGATGAGCGGACGATAAATGTCGTCATCCGTGAGTCCCAGCGACTTCATCATCGCCCGGGCAGGGGCGCGGGATGGGCCTTCGGTGATGACCGCACTCCGACGATTCAATTTCGTTGGCATAGTTGAGGATTGAAATCCGCTTTGGTCATAGGGGACGTAGCTGCTTTATTGCCTTTTCACAACTCCCTGTCCTGCTTTGGTCCTACTCAACGGACTTCCTTTTGAGGACTTATTTATCTTATCATAATCTGCGATGAAAGCGATTGGGGTATTTCCAAAAACCAAAGAGGTTCGGGTGGTGGAGCATCCGGAGCCGGTCCTCCAATCCCCGGCACAGGCCAAGATCAAGATGCTGGAGGTGGGGGTGTGCGGGACTGATCGTGAGATCTGCCAGTTTCAGTACGGCACGCCACCCGTCGGGTGGGACTACCTCATTATCGGCCATGAGTCCTTGGGCCAGGTCGTTGAAGTCAGCCCCGGGGTCACGCGGGTCAAAGTCGGGGACTTGGTGGTGCCCACCGTCCGCCGGGGGTGCCCGGAGAACTGCATCTCCTGCGAGCAGATGCAGCAGGACATGTGCTTCACCGGTCACTTCACCGAACGAGGAATCAAGCAGGCGCATGGCTACATGTGTGAGTTTGTCGTTGAGGAGGAGAAGTTTCTCAATGTCTTGCCGCCTGAGCTCCGCGAGGTGGGGGTGCTCCTGGAACCCCTGACCATCACCGAGAAAGCCTTGATGCAAACCTTCTTGATTCAGAGCCGCCTCCACTGGGAATGCCGGATTGATCCTACGGGGAAGACCACCTCCCAGAAAACGTGTCGCACAGCGCTCATCATCGGGGCAGGACCCGTGGGTCTCCTCGCGGCGTTTGCGTTTTGCAACCTCCACATGAAGACGTTTGTCGTGGCTCGTCAGAAAGCGCCGAATGAAAAGGCGGCGTTGTTGGCAGCGATCGGGACGAGCTATCTCTCGACAGAAGAGCTCACACCCGCCCAGATCGCCGAACGCGTTGGGCCGATTGACCTGATGCTGGAGGCCACCGGGGCGGCACAGGTTTCCTTTGAATTCTTGGGGGTGTTGGGCACCAATGGGATATTTATCTTTACAGGGGTCCCAGCGCTCAAGAAAGACGCGATTCCCGATGGGAACGCGTTGATGCGGAATATTGTGCTGAAGAATCAAGTGGTGCTGGGAACAGTCAACGCCCCTTACGAGGCGTTTCAACTGGGGATTCGCGACCTGCGGGAGTTCCTACAGAAATGGCCCGTCCCTCTTCGGTCGCTGATCACCGCCCGTCGTCCCTTCACGACGTTCAGAGGAAGCCTGCTGGGCCGCCAACCCAACGAGATTAAAACCGTGCTAGAATTCGGCACCGCCGTGGTGACCCAAGAACCGCAGGAGACAGTTTCCCTGTCGTTCCCAGGAGGTTCTCCTTGACGTCATTGCGAGGAGGTCGTCCTTGAAATCTGCAAGGAAAGACCGACGTGGCAATCTATTTGTTTGGATCACGCTGCTTATCGCGATGGGAATCAGCAGTTGGACAACTCTTGGATCTACAGCGAGCTTAAAGAAACCGACAGAGTGTCTTGACTGCGGAGTGTGGCATACCAGCGCGGACCATGTCGTCCAGTACAAGGGCGGGAAGATTTACCTGTGTTCGGATGACTGTATCACTCACTTCCAGGCGCTCGAACGGGCTGGCAAGCTGGATCCAATCACCGCCAAGATCGAACCGCGCAGCGCGCTGTTTCAAGAAGATTCCAACCCAAAAGGAGCCCTCTCCAACGCCTATTTTATCGGTGGCTTGTATGTTCTCTTCGGACTCCTCTTCGGCGGGTTGTCGTCCTACACCGCGCTTCAAAAAGGGCTAGGGGGATGGCCTGCCTTCGCTTTGGGGATGACCTTGAACGTCATCGGGCTCGCCATCGTCTGGATGAGACCGAAGCGTGAGATGCTATTTGCGTCTAAAGGCTTGACCAAGATCCCATCCACCCGACAGGAATTGATCTGCCTCGCCTGCGGGCATGCCAACCACCCCTCCGCCAAGCGATGTCACGGGTGTCAAGCCACACTCACACCCCTCACGCCGTCAGAGGTGGAGCGAGTCAAGAACACAAGGTAACCATGGCGATCGCACTCTTACCAACGGTCAAAGCGCAGATAGACGCCATCTTGCAATCGGGCGACATGCCCAGCCGGCGACCAGTGCTGAAACCACACTACGAATCGAATGTCAAGAACATGTACATCATTGGAGACCTGGCTGGGGCACCCGTCATCAAGCTAGCGATGGAGCAAGGGTACAATCTGATCCAACACATCGCGTCCCTCCCGGATGCTAAGAGCGGCCAGCCCGACGTCTTCGATGTGCTGATCGCGGGGGCAGGCGCCAGTGGTTTAAATGCCGCGCTGGAGGCCAAGGAGAAGGGGCTCTCTCATCTGGTGCTGGAGAAAGGCAAGATCGCCAACACCATCGAAAATTTCCCCGAGAAAAAGTGGGTGTATGCGGAACCGGATTCCAAGCTTCCTAAAGGGAAGTTGTGGCTGGATGGGGCTCAGAAGGAAGATCTGATCACCCGGTGGCACCAAATCGTCACCGAGAATCAGCTCAACGTGAGAACCGAAGAGGGGGTTTTGGCCATGGCCAAAGCCGCTGATGGCCTCTTCCAGGTGAAGACGCCGAAGGCCACCTATCGAGCCAAACGCGTGATCCTGGCAATCGGGCAGCGAGGCAACCCTCGGAAGTTGAAGGTGCCTGGGGAAGACCGTGAGCGGGTGTACCACCGGCTCTACTCACCCAGACACTACCGCGACGAAGACATCGTGGTTATCGGCGGCGGGAATAGCGCCATTGAAGCGGCGCTGGTCCTTGCGGAGCAGAACCGGGTGGTGTTGTCCTACCGGGGGGACCAATTTGCCAGGATTTTTAAGGACAATGAGCGACGTTTGAATGAGGCGACCGCTTCGGGACGGATTCGCACCATCTTGAACTCGAATGTCAAAGAGTTTAAAGAACGTACGTACCGACTTGAGGTCACCCAAACCGACGGCACAAAAAAAGTCGAGGAGTTGCCCTACCAGCATGCCTTCGTCCTGATCGGAGCGGACCTCCCCGTGGCCTTCTTAAAATCGCTCGGCATCAAGCTGGAGAATGAGTGGGAAGGGAGTCTGTGGAAAGCCGTTGGCCTAACCCTCTTCGCCCTGCTAGGGCTCTCGGTGTTCGGGCCAGACGTTCGGATGCAACCCCTGGTGTCCCTCATCCCCCGTTGGCTGGGCGGGCTTGCAGCGTTGGGCGCCCTCACCGGGCTCATCACAATGGGGAGTCGGGGCAACCGTTACGCCTGGCTCGGCGTGTCGTTCCTGGTCTGGTACACCGTGTACGGCGTCAAGGTCGGGAAGGGACAGGAGTTTTGGCCCTTCAAGGGGTGGGGGTACGCCGCCCTCTCTTTCTTCAATCGGCCGTGGTCCTTTTGGTACACGGTTATGTACACCTCACTCATGACGATCTTCGGCGTCCAGGCGATGAAGCGGTGGGGCTTTGACCGAAAAGATAAGTTCCAGATCTGGCGGTACGTGTCGCTCCTCTCGTTCCAGTGGATCTTTTTTTTCCTGATCCCAGAGTTCCTGTTTCAGTGGGCGGTCAAGTATCAATGGATAGGGGCATCGCTGGCGAAAGACCCACAGTTTGCGGGGCAGGCCTGGCGTTCCTATGGGGTTATCTACGCCTGGCCGCTGTTCTTTTATACCTTCTTCTATGACCCGCACAAGATCTGGATCCTCTGGGGAGTGATCTTGACATTTGTCCTCATCCCCATCTTCGCGTTCTTCCATGGCAAGCGGTATTGTTCATGGATCTGCGGCTGTGGCGGTCTGGCGGAAACGTTCGGGGACCGGTGGCGGCACTTATCCCCCAAAGGCAAGCCCAGCCTCAAATGGGAGCAGATGAATCTATGGATCTTGATCGCGGCGGTGGTCATCACTGTCTTAATGTTGGGGAAAGATGTGGTGGGTGCCTTCCGGCAACCGGCCCAATGGAGTCTCCATGGTTATCGAATCATGGTGGACGTGTGGCTGGTCGGCATTCTGCCAGTCACGCTGTACCCGTTTCTAGGAGGCAAGGTCTGGTGCCGCTACTGGTGCCCGCTCGCCAAACTGATGGCGTTATACTCCCAGTGGTTTGGCAAGTTTAAGATTACCGCCAACGACAAATGCATCGCCTGCAACGAATGTAGCCGGAACTGTCAGGTAGGGATTGATGTTATGAGCTTCGCGCTCAAGCAGAACGAACTCTCGAATAAGAATTCTTCCTGCATTGGGTGTGGGATCTGCGTCTCCGTCTGCCCCATGGATGTCCTGGGATTTGGCCAGCAGACCCAACCCATGCAACCCCTCCTCCGTGTCTAACCCAACCGGGGACGTAGCTGCCTTTCTGCCTTATTACGATGGCTACGAAAGGCAACAAAGCAGCTACGTCCCCCACCCATTGAAGGAAAGGTGTAACCGACCGTGACAGCAGAAGAACAGCGACTCGAGGAAGATAGGCAGCGAACCGCCCACTGGAGGCGTTGGGGACCTTACCTCAGTGAACGGCAGTGGGGCACGGTCCGAGAGGATTACAGTGAGCACGGAACGGCGTGGGAGTATTTCCCCCACGACCACGCGCGTTCCAGAGCCTATCGGTGGGGAGAAGACGGCCTCTTAGGTATTTCAGACAACCATCAACGGCTGTGTTTTGCGTTGGCGCTGTGGAACGGCCAGGATCCTATCTTGAAGGAACGGCTGTTCGGAGTCACGGGTGACGAGGGGAATCATGGGGAAGATGTCAAGGAATACTACTTTTTCCTTGATAATACCCCGACCCACACCTACATGAAGGCCCTGTATAAGTATCCCCAGGCCGCTTTCCCCTATCGACAACTCGTTGAAGAGAACCACCGGCGGGGTCGTTCGGCCCCAGAATTTGAGCTCTTGGACACCGGGGTATTTGAAGGCGATCACTACTTTGACGTCTTCGTGGAATACGCCAAAGCCTCCCCCAACGATCTGCTGATTCATCTCAGCGTCATTAACCGTGGTCCCCGGCCCGCCCCGCTCCATCTGTTGCCCACGCTGTGGTTCCGAAACACCTGGTCTTGGGATAAAAGCAGCCCCAAGCCCAGCCTTCGGTTGGAACGATCCCCCCAGACGCCTCCAGTGATCGTCGCGGAGCATCCTTCGCTGGGGAAGATGTGGCTTGCGACTGAACGACCTTCAGAGCTTCTCTTCACGGAAAACGAAACCAACTATCAGCGTCTCTGGGGCGTCCCGAACGCCACCCCGTATGTGAAAGACGGCATCAACAACTACATCGTGCAAGGGCAACGGCAGGCGGTCAACCCAGCTCAGGTAGGCACCAAAGCTGCGGTGTATTACCAGCGAACCCTGGCTCCCGGTGAAACGTGGGTTGTAAAACTACGGCTTTCAAATCAGGGAGGAGAGGATAAAGGTGTAGGGGGGGATATCCTTGGAGCTTCCTTCGATCACATTGTGGCGGACCGGAAGCGAGAGGCGGACGAGTTTTATGGGCGGCTCGCCCCTCAGGCGCTCACCGCCGATGATAAGACTATCCAACGTCAGGCCTTCGCGGGGATGCTCTGGAGCAAGCAGTTTTACCACTATGTCATCAAAGAATGGCTGGATGGGGATCCAGCCTGTCCTCCGCCGCCGCCCCCCCGCCACCACGGTCGGAACCACGAGTGGGAGCATTTATACACCAATGACATCCTTTCCATGCCGGATACCTGGGAATACCCCTGGTTCGCCGCGTGGGATTTAGCATTCCACTGTCTCCCACTGGCCATGGTGGATCCCGAATTTGCCAAGCGCCAGCTCCTCCTGCTCACCCGGGAGTGGTACATGCACCCGAACGGCCAGTTGCCGGCTTACGAATGGGCATTCAACGATGTCAACCCGCCGGTCCACGCCTGGGCGGCCTGGCGTGTGTACAAGATCGAGAAGAAAATCTACGGCCGGGCGGATCGGCTCTTCCTCGAACGGGTGTTTCAGAAACTCCTGCTCAACTTCACCTGGTGGGTCAACCGGAAGGACACGGAAGGACGGAACATTTTTCAAGGCGGCTTCTTGGGGTTGGACAACATCGGTGTCTTCGACCGCAGCAAACCGCTGCCCACCGGCGGGTACATTGAACAGTCAGACGCGACCAGCTGGATGGGGATGTACTGCTTGAACCTGCTCGCCATCGCCCTCGAGCTCGCGCACGAGGATCCCTGCTATGAAGACATCGCCAGCAAGTTCTTTGAACATTTTCTGTATATCGCTGCCGCCATGAACCGTGTGGGCGGTCAGGACGTTTCCCTGTGGGACAGGCAAGACGAATTTTACTACG
>JACPXA010000219.1 GCA_016196785.1 Elusimicrobiota bacterium | reverse complement strand
GCGTGAGGGTGAGCCCCGTGAGTCGGTCGGTGAGGGGGGCCCCATCGTGGGCGTTAAAGAGGGCCACCTCCGTGTCCACCCCGGCGAGCGCCATCCGGAACTGGTGGGCGACGCGGCTGAGGTGCTCGTGGGCCCGGCGGATCCGGTCGGACACATGGGGGTCGAGAAACTCCTCGGCCCGGTTCAGCAAGAGGTAGCTCTCTGTGCGGAGAGCCCCGGCCGCGACGGCCAGCCGCGCCGGGATGGGCTGGTCACTGAGGGCCTGACCGCGCACGACGCCGTGGGGTTCCGCCGGGTTCAGGCTCGTCCGGAACTCCAGGGGGTCCACCGGGCCCGCCAAGGGATTGCCGAGCAGGTCGGTGATGCGTTCTTTGACTAACTGGAGCCGATACTGGGAGTGGCTGGCGAGGCCCAGCGGTTGCTGACGGGCATCGCGCAGGAAGAGGTGCCGGCCCTCGAGGACCGGGGTCACGGGGATTGGGGAGGGCGATGCCAGGCGGTTTCCCAGCTGGTCTGAGAGGCGGGTGAGGAGGACCGCCTCCGGCGGGACGAGGACCGGTTTGCTGAACTGGAACACGGGATGGCTCACGCTCCGAGGCATGCCGTGCAGGAGTCTGCCATGGACCCGCGTGCCCCGGGGGGCGGGGAACGGGAGGAGGCGCGGGGGGTCCCGGTCCACGACGACCGGTCTGCGGGTGGGGGCCTGCATCGGGTCTTCGGTGACGAGATCCCGAAGCGTAAAGAGCAGTTCGTTGCTCCCCTCCCGTAACGACACGCTCCGCCGTTGAGTTTCTCCCACTGGGAGGACTTCACGCCAGAGTTGGTCTTGCCCCTGGGGGGTGCGACGGTCTACGGTCAGCAGGACTTCCCGCTCTTCCTGAATGGTGATCGGTCCCGTCACCTGAATGGACACGGGGACACTCGGTTGATTCGTGAGTTCGGGGAGGCCACTCAGGGCCAGGCCCAGCGGGGTCGTGTCCCCCGCAATCCCCGTTTCTGTCCGAGGCGACTCGCCCCCCGGCCCGAAGGCCAGGATGTGGTATCGAATCGTCCGTAACCGTCCCGGGGGGAGGCGGGTGTCTACGTAGGCCCGCTGCGCCCCATCCCGAAGTTCGGCGATCGGCTCGTAAGGGATCCGGGGCGGGTCCATACTGCGAGAGAGCCGAAACCCCGACACGGGCTCCCCGTCATAGGCCCACGTGAGCCGGACGCGCTGACGGGTCAACACGAGGGCCTGGAAGTTCGTGACCGCCGCTGGCGGACGGACCCCGAGGGTCGTGGTGCTGCCCAGTGGGGCATAGTCGGTCTCCCGAGGAGGCGTAGCCCTGTTGGAGGCCTTCACGCGGCCCCGATAGGTGGTACCGGGGGTTAACCCCGCAAAGGGATGGCGGGTGGTGGTCACCGTCGCCGACGCCACGAAGGCGTTAAAGCTGTCCTGGGTGGCTAACTCGATTGTGAACTTCGTGTCGGGCGGGTTCCCGTTGGCGTCCCAGTGGGCGGTAAGCGCACGTTCCACGACCTCGGTGTAGGGCAGCGGGAGCGGGACATTGGCAGAGGTCACCGCGTTCCGAATGACCGAGGCCGGGGACTCTCCCGCCTCGTTCCTCGCCGTCAGTTGATACCACCACTGGCTGTTGGGAGAGAGGGTCGAGTCATCGTACACGGAACTGGGAGGATACCCATTACTCGGGAGGGTGACGGTGGCGATCCGGACAAAGGTGTTGCCCTCTCCCGTGGCGGAGCGCTCCACGTAAATCTCCCGAGCGGTGAGGGGGTTGCTCCAGCTGAGGTGAATCGTGGTGGCAGAGGTCCCCTCCGCCGTGAAGTCCCTGGGGGGTTGTGGCGGTTGAAGGGCTCGGGCGGTTCGGGTACTGACCAAGTCGCTATACCGAGAGTCCCTCCCTAACCGATTGCGCGCTTTCACACGGAAATGGTACGTGGTGTCCGGGGTCAAGCCGCTAAAGCGGTGGAAGGTGGCGATGGTGGTCGCGGAACTGACGATCGGCATGAAGGGTTCTTGGTTCAATGCCAGTTCGGCGATGTATTCGGTGTCTGGCGGGTTCCCGTTACGATCCCACTGCGCCAGCAGTTCGGTGGTGGACACCTCGGGGATGCCCGGATCCGTGGGCCGTGTGGCGAGGGTGACGGTGCTCCCCAGTGGGGTGTAAGGGGTCTCTCGGCCGTCGTCATTGAGCGCCTTCACTTGACTGAAGTACTCGGTGTTCGGGGTTAAGCTCGAGAAGACCCGGCGCGTCGCTCGGACGGTGTCTTGCTCCACCAAGGGGGTGAACCGGGTGTTGGTCGCGAGGTCGATGCCATACCGCGTGGCGGGGGGATTCCCCCCATTCCCCCAGGCGACCGTCAGGTGCCGCTCCTCCACGCGCGGGAAGGAGCCCTCGGGGAGCCGGGCAGGAGGGGCGGCGTGCGTGAGCGCCACCACGGGGCCTGTGGACGCCCGCTGGTCCCCCCGTTCGGCCAGGAGCTGATAGAACCAGCGGCTGTTGGGCGATCGGCTGGCGTCGTCAGACGTCGAGACCAAGCCTTCGGCGTAGTCCGAGGGCAAGGGGACGGTCGTGATCGTGACATAGCCCGTTTCCCGCCGGTCGGATCGTTGGACCTGGATCCGCTCGGCGCGTGGGTTGAACGGATTGGTCCAGGAGAGATGGATCGTGGTCGGGGATCGCCCCTCCGCTTGGACGTTGGACGGCGGTTGGAGCGGTGGGGGGGTGCCGATCGTGATCTGCAATTCTCGGGTCGCCTGCTGCGGTGGTCCGGCGGCGTCACGGGCCTCCATGGTGAAGAGGGCCGGGCCGGCGGTGGTGGGCGTCCCCGTGATCACGCCGGTTGGGGGGGAGAGGGTGAGGCCCCCCGGCAAGGCCCCCTGAGTGACGCGCCAGGTGTAGGGCGGCGTCCCGCCTTGCGCCACGAGGGTGGCCACGTAGGGTACCCCGACTTGGCCGGCGGGCAGCGTGGCGGTGATGATTTGGAGTGGTGGGGGGGTGCCGATGTCCCTGATGATCTCATAGATGCGGACCGTATAGGAACTGTACGCGGCGGTAAAGAAACCACCCCCGAATGGGATGCGCTGCTCTTCTGGCAGGAGGAGCGTGATTTGCGGGTTGGGGAACCGGTTCCGGGCGAGGAGGACCGGCAGTTGCACAGGAAGTGGCGAAGGATTCACCGTCAAGAGATAGGTGCGCCCCGGGCGTTCCTGGGGTTCTTTGATCACCATCTGCACCGGGGTTGCCCCCCGGATGGTCACCCCGGCGCTCGCCTGCGTCAGCGTGTACGCCTCCAGGATACGGCTCATCGCCCGCAACTCCCTGGACACACTCGAGACTCTTTCCCACTGGGCCGGATTCGTCCGGCGACTGATGTCATCGCCACCACGCTCCTCGCCGTCAGGCCCCTGGCCGTAGTTGAACCGGTAGCAATGAAACATGAGTCCCTGGCGTCCCTGGGTGCCGTGAATAATCGCGTAGTAGGCCATGAAGCGCATGTCCAGTGTGGTGGGGTACCCCTCCTGGCAGCCGGGAAATTCAGAGTCAACGCCGTCTGGGCAATTCTGGTAATCATTGAGGACATCGTAGATAGTCAACTGCTGCATGAGGGTCTTATTGTGAAGAGGAGAGGTTAGAATCGCAATTTCTTGATCAATGATCTCTCTGTACTGTTCCATGAGGTACGGCACGGGAATAAACAGCCATCCTGGCATGGACCAATCAAAGCCATTCACGTAATCAACGGCGCTCGTGCTCACGGTGAAGATAGCGACCGGGTGCACGGGGTCGCTGGCTTTGATTGCACTATACGCCGCCGCCAGCGTTTCAGGAGGAAGCCTTATTGTTTCTGTTGAACCAGGAATCTCTGGATGAGTCGCTATGGCTGCTGGATTATCGGGTTCATCCCAGATTTCCCACCCAAAGAGGGCCGGATGAGTGCTCAGTGCAACGACCCGTTCTTGGATATCCGGAAGGTTCTGGTCACACGTCTGGGTGCGGGTGGACCAGTCACAGACATATTTTTTGGGGATCCCCATCAGCACCTTGAGCCCGTGGCTATGAGCCGCATCGAGAAAGTCTCCTGGCTGGTCCCAGACAGCGGCAGTGCTCCCATTGAATTGATAGGAGTGAATGAGATTGAACCCGGCCCCTGCGATATCCTCAAATTCGCGTGTGACACTAATGTCAAGCGCAGTACTCGAACGATCAACACAGTAAATCCCGATCGGAAAGAACGGTGGAGGATCCCCCGAGGCGAGGCGCGCGGG
This sequence comes from Elusimicrobiota bacterium, assembly GCA_016196785.1. Classification (GTDB taxonomy): domain Bacteria; phylum Elusimicrobiota; class Elusimicrobia; order 2-01-FULL-59-12; family JACPXA01; genus JACPXA01. Next base: position 3,442 of record JACPXA010000219.1, on the reverse strand, counting down.
TCCCGCCACAAGCCCAATGCCCAAGAGCACCAGCCACAGGCTCCTCAGCCGAGCCGTAGAATTGATCGAGCGATGCGCGACAACAGTCCTCTGGATCATGGGGTACTGGGTCCCTTCCCACTCTGAGTGTAGACGATGACTATTGAGATGAGGTTAAGGGAAGATTAAGTTTTGATTAAGTTTGTCTTAACAGGAAAGTGTCACGTCACGGTATCCGCCATTCTGCACGTCAGGACGGCTTTTGGGATGGCCGACACCGGGTTAGATATCCGACAGTGGTCATTTATTCCTTCAGCGAGGTCGGCGCGTCGTGGGAAGTTAGGGGGTCGTGCAGCCTTTGGGAAAGGTAATTAGTGCCACGACGTCCATCACCTATGTTCCACCGCTGGCGATCTCATAGACGCGGATCTCATAGGGGCTTAAGGTGTTGCATATCCGATGAGTTGGAAGAGCTCGGGTGAAGACTTGAGGTATTGAGGTTGAGCCGTTTCTTTGAGCCAGAGTTTCAGAAGCTCCGTGTTGGACTGGAGCCGCGTATCGTCTGGCGGGAACGAAATCATGTGGACTAATTCGCATGGAGCTATATTTCTTTTAACCGTTTTTGCAAAAGCGGCACTTTGGTTGTGACGATATCCCATAGGATGTTTTGATCGATCCCAAAATATTCATGGACAACGATATCCCGGAAGCCGCCGATCTTTCTCCACTCGACTGAGAGAGACTTCTTTTTTATTTCTTCTGAAATGTTTTTTGCCGCTTCTCCGATAATTTCGAGGTTCCGCAACACTGCGTCGTAAGTCCGCTCATCGGCGAAGAATTGCTCGCGCGACAGTCCACGCGTATAGCGCAGAACCTTGTTGCATGCTTGAGACATGTCTTTGATAAAAAGGTCGTCCCTACGCGACACGGCGGGCGTCTTGTTCGATGGAAGGACGTAACTCTGGGCGAACGGCTTGTTGGGTTAGCAAATCGACGCGGCGCTTCAGGAGATCTTCGAGAAAAAACTTTAATTGCATATAGCGGTCGAAAGTGGCCGGCCCATCAAAATCAACCAAGAGATCGACGTCGCTATCCGACCGAGCTTTTCCACGAGCCACCGAACCAAAAACAGCCAAAGAACGGACTCCAAGCTCGGCTATTTGGGCTTGATGCTTGTGGAGAAGTTCTAAAAGTTGTTCAAGTTGCATGGTCGTATTTTAACTCATTTGTATCCCGAAGTCTGCTGCAAATTGGCCATGGAAAATGGTGGGAAGGGGTGGAAACTGAAAGTACCGTTACCATCTGAAAAGTGCAGTGGGCCCAAGCCTTTAACCGATTAGCAAATCGCCGCCCCGGCCACGGCGCCTGGTTGCCAGAAGCTCTGGCGACCGACCTTCCTCTTACGATCCACCCCGACCGATCTCATAGACGCGGACCTCGTAGGGGCTCCACTGGGCATCAAAGGAGCCGCTTTGGAACGAGATGCGCTGCCGTTGCGGTAGAAGCGTGACCGTCGGGTTGGGAAACCGATCCCGAGCCAATCGAATCTGACGCTGAACAGGCTCTGGCGATGCATTCACCGTCAAGAGGTAGGTCTTTCCTTGGTGGTGTTTGATCAGCATCTCCACCGGGGCTTCCCCCCGGAGTGTCACACCGGCTCTCTGTCGCTCCTGCGTGGGAGCCAGCAGGATGGGGGTCATCTCCTTTAACTCCTTGGACACACTCGAGACGGCTTCCCACTGCTGGGGATTGGCCCACTTGCTGACGTCGTCTCCTCCGGTGCCGTCCTCGTAATTGTAGCGATAACAGTTGAAGACCAGTCCCTTTGCTCCGAGAATGATCGAGTAGTAGGCCGAAAAGCGCATCTCTTCCCGGGTCGGGTAGCCACCCCTTGATCTGGGAACACCCTTGGGCCAGATCAGGCCGTCGCCGGCAAGATTGTAGATCTGAACCTGCGGCAGTAATGATTTCCCCTCATTCGTCAGGAAGGCGCTGGAAGAAGCGACCATATGCCGTATCACATTCCCCAACGTGGCTTCCTCGCCCCATTCGCTATAGAATACTGACACGGGGATGACGAGCAGCTGGTTCATCACGATATCCGCCGCCTGTCTAAAGCGGTAGTTGGTGTCAACAACCGATTCGGCGGTGCTGATGATTACCGGATGACGCGGATCCAATCGTTTTATCTGTTGGTAGGCCGAGACCAAATCTCCAACAGGGTCTGGGGTTTTCAGGAAAAGCTCCGGTTCATCCATGACGTTCCAACCATAGAGGGCGGGGTGGTCTTTGAGCTTTAAGACTCGCTCCTGAATGCAGGCAGATTCACCTCTTTCCACACACTCGAAGGGAATTCCCATGATGACCTTCAGCCCAGACCTCTGGGCGGCATCCAGATAAGCTTTTGCATGCTCATTGGTGTTGGTCTCGTCAGCCCCACCGTACTGAAATCGAGCTGTTTCAACAAGGTTGAATCCTGCCGCCGCGATGTCGGGAAATTCCTCGGTAACCTTATTGGAGTACGGCGGAAGAGTATCCACGCAGGTAAGACCCAGGGGAAAGAACGGCGGAGAATCAGCTCCAGAGGCGAGGCGCGCGGTCCACGCCAACGATGAAATTCCCCATAGGACCACCCACATCCTTCTTAGATAAATCGAGCTATTCATGGGAACAACCTCCTCTCACAAATCGTTTCTCACCACTCTCTTTAGGTAGGGGTCAGTAGAGCGGCTTTGCTTGCCTCGGTCTCAAGGAGTATTGGTTTGATTCCGATCGTAACGGAGCCGCCGCTTTGTATGGCCACTCTATTTCCATCCAAATTACGATACTGTCTAAATCGGCTGGGTGCCCGGATTGACACGTTACCCGCCGTGTCCCACATAGCTTGTGCCCCGTAGCCTCCCGGACGAGATAGACCACATATCCATGTTGTGCCATCGCTCTGCACGGCACAGTGACTTGTCATGGTGGCTCCGACGAGCCATTGAGCGACCTCTCGGTAGGCGATCCCTGGTTTTTGTATGCCTCCGCGCTTGGGATGCCATAATGTCCCCCAGTCGTTTTGTGGTTTTTCTTCGTCATAGCAGTCCCAGCCATACCAATAGAACCGCTGGACACCCTTTGACGCATGCAAGAGGGAAGAACGCGCCACATATGACGCTTGTTTGTCAAGGTCGGGTAAGGTGTGATCTAGCCCCCAACCGCCCTCAGTGTCCCAGAGTGGCTTGGCGCTTTGCCCGTTGGCAGCCATAACCACTCTTATGGCATTGACCAATGAGTCAATGTCCTCCGGGTGATGACGGTATCCATGGAAGGTTATCACATCAGCATACTTACCACCGCCAGCAGCCAGGTACCGGTTAATATGGTCAGCAACCCAATTGTTAGCCTCGGCAGCATCGTTGAGGGCATCGGGGGCGACATCGGGGGCGAGTACCAGAGCATTTGGATCAATGGATTTTAT
>JACPXA010000218.1 GCA_016196785.1 Elusimicrobiota bacterium | reverse complement strand
GAGTATGGCTTTCATGGCGAACCGGCGGCTGTTGTGCCGAGCCAAGGAACGCGAGCGAGGGCATACTTGACGATGGAACGTATGCCGAGCGAGCGTGACGCCGGCGCAGGCCAACAGCCTGCCGGTGCAGCCGAAACGGAATACTCGGACAGGCTCCTAAAGCTAGGGGAGGCGACCGATGATCGCTGAATTAGAACCTGTTCGAACCCTCCTGCAGGAATACTATGGCCGCCGGTTCAAAAGCCGCAAAGACTTTAAACAAAACGCCTGCTGCCCGACGGACACCGGACGCCGTCACGCGGACATCCTGGAACTCATTCCGAAAGAGGTCAAGGATCGGCACTATGGGTGCGGCTGTCCGTTCCCTTCTGATCAGCTCTCCGGGCTGACCGTCCTCGATCTTGGGTCTGGGACGGGCGTGGATGTGTTCATCATGGCGTACCTGGTGGGTCCCAAGGGGTTCGTCCATGGGATTGACATGACCGAGGAGCAACTGGTGGTGGCTCAAGCCGCGCTGCCGGTGGTCATGCGGCGGTTTGGCTATGGCCGGACCAACGTCGCGTTCCATCAGGATTTTATTGAAGTGGCTGAAACCATCCCGGATACCAGCGTGGATCTGGTGATCTCGGATTGCGTCATCAACCTCTCGCCGCGGAAGGATCTCGTGTTTCAGACCATCCATCGCGTGTTGAAAGAGGGGGGGGAGTTCTACATCTCCGACATCGCCGCCGACCGGCGGCTCCCGCCCGCCATCTCGCAAGACCCGGACCTCATTGCCGAGTGTCTCGGCGGGGCGGAGTACGAACATGATTGGTTCGATCAGATGAAGGCGGCGAGGTTCCCGGATCCCCGCGTCGTCTCCCGGACCGTCGTTCAGCAGGAAGTCAAAGGAGAACCAGTGACCTTCTCTTCCCTCACCGTGCGGGGGTTTAAGTTTGCGACGCCGTTGGATCCCCGCTGTGAAGACTATGGGCAGGTGGCGGTGTACCGGGGGAACCTCCCCTCCTCCCCCGCGCGGTTTACGTTCGACGATCACCACGTCTTTGAGGTGCACCGGCCCGTGCCGGTGTGCCGGAACACCGCACGGATGCTTCAAGAAACCCGTCTCTCCCGCTACTTCGAGGTGACTACAGCGATCAAGCATTTCGGGCTCTTCAAGTGTGGACCCTCCCCCGTGGTCACGTCGGTCAATGGCGCCTGCTGTTAGAGGTAGAGGGAGCCGGGAGCGGGGGGAGGTGGCCACCGTGGCGATTCAGACCCACCACGAAATGCCTCAACTCGCTGACCTGTGGTTCCTGGTCGGGTCGCGGTGCAACCTGGCCTGTATCCACTGTTACGTCGCCTCCTCGCCCACCAACGATTTTTTGGAGCAGATGACGCTGGACGAGGTCAAGCGCTTCCTCAGCGAGGGGACACGCTATGGTATGCAGAATGTCTATTTCACAGGCGGTGAGCCCTTCATCGTCAGAGACATTATCCCCATGCTAGAGGCTGCCCTGGAAACCGGTGGAGGGAGCCGGGATGGTGAGAAACCTGGAACGCACGTCACGGTGCTGACCAACGCCACCGCTCCGATCCAACGCTATCTGACCGACCTAGTCCGTCTCCACACACGGTTTGAGGAACGGTTCACCCTCCGCGTGAGCTTGGATCACTATGAAGAGACACGTCATGACGCCATCCGCGGCGAGGGAAACTTCCAGCGAACCGTGGCCAACGCCCGGCGCTTGATGGAAGAAGGCCTGCGGGTCATCATCACCACAACCGGTGAGGTGTTTCGTGGGAACCCATTGACGCCGGATCGGGTGATTGCTGCCTATCAAGCGCTGTTTCCTGGGTTTGAACGCCGTGTTGAGGTGAAGATCTTGCCGGCGATTCTCGCAATGGGGGCCCAGTTAGAACGGATTGATGCCCCCGCTGAATGGCCCACGCTCACCCCGCAGCGGCTAGAGGACCTTCAGGTTGATACGACGACGTTGATGTGTCGCCTCGGGCGGTCAGTGCTCAAGCGGGAAGGCATCTGTCGTGTCTATCCCTGTCCGATCATCTATGAGGTGCCCGACTTTGAGCTAGGCCCTACCTTGGAGGCGTCGTTTCGTCAGGCGGTCCCTCTCAGCCACTCAGCGTGCGCGTCGTACTGCTGTCGCGGGAACTCGGTCGGTACCTGCGCCAACACCCCCAAGGAATGACCGTCCACCTCTATCCTTCCCTCGCCCCTTGGGGGAGAGGGTCAGGGTGAGGGGTAACGAGTAGAAGGATCCCTTGCGATTGCCCCCTCTTGATCAGTTTCTCCGACAGTTGATCTACCATGGACTTCGACTAGCGGTTCGCCAGAAGATACTCGATCCGCGGAATATCCCCTGGTCCCAATTCCGACAAATCCTGATCATCAAACTACCCCACCGGATGGGTGACGCGCTGTTGTCCACCCCAGCGATTTGGGCGATACGACAACACTGTCCCCAGGCGACATTGGTAGCGCTTGTCAGGGAACGCAACGCGGAGGTCTTTCGCCACTGCCCCGACCTGGATGAGGTCCTGGTTTTTGACAAGCCACGGTGCCGTCGCGTCCCCTGGCGGCTCCTCCCCCTCCTTCGGCAGATTCGCCGACGATTTGATGCCGTGATCACGTTGGAATCCCAAAAATGTCATTTGGAAAATGATTGGTTTGCCTGGTGGTCTCAGGCGCCGTATCGCATCCGCTATGACGGTCAGACGTGGGGGTATGGGCACACGAATTTCCTCTATAACGTCTTGGCCCCGCCGCCGTTAGACCACGACAACGTTGATCCCCTCACGGAGGTAGATCGCTATCTAGCGCTTCTCACTTGGCTCCACATCCCTGTGCCTGAGCGCCGACCGCGATTCCGCGTATCAGCCGAAGAGCGGCAGATGATCGGGCAAGTGCTGAGTGGAACCCTGAGCTCCGACCGTTTGGTTGGGCTTCATCCTGGGGCGAAGAAGCCAGAGAACCGATGGCCGATAGCACGGTTTGTCGCCTTGGCAGAGGCGCTCGCCCGCTGGCCCGGGGTCCAACCTCTGCTGATTGAGCCACCCGGGGAGCAGGTGTCCTCTCCCGCGGCCATTCCCCGAGTCAATGGCTTAACGGTTGGAGGGTTGGGAGCGCTCCTGGAACGGTTGACCCTCCTAGTGTGTCATGATACGGGGGTGGCCCATCTCGCCGCGGCGGTGGGGTGTCCAACGATCGTGTTATTCGGGCCAACGGATCCTCAACGATGGAAACCCCCGGTAGAGTGGGTGACCCCGCTCCAAGCCCCGACCCCCAAGTTATCCAGCCTCCCGCTTGAGACCGTCCTGGCAGCGGTTCGAGACCGACTGGCCCAATCCCTGGAAGCAAGACTCTGGGCTTGAAATTTCTCGACGATTGGTGTATAAAGGAACAGGTCGTAACAAAAAGGAGGTAACGCTTATGGGTCCCAAGACCCCCTGTGGATGCTAGTCCCGCGGTAGTCGTGTTCATTAAAGCGCCGGTGCCTCGCACGGTGAAAACGCGTTTGGTGCCGGCGCTCTCGTTTACGCAAGCAGCCGCTCTGGCGGAGTCTTTTGCGCAAGATGCCATCCAGTGGATCACCCGGTTGGGCCGAGAGGGGGGGTGGCGGGTGTGGATTGCCTATCAGCCACACCCCCAATGGCCTACTCCGGCATGGGTGGGGCAACCCCTCCCCTGGTTTCCCCAGCAGGGACAGCATCTCGGAGAGCGGCTTAAGACAGCCTTTGACCAGGTCTTCCAGCAGGGGGACAGGCCGGTCGTCGTCATGGCGACCGATAGTCCCACCCTCCCCCCACGCTATCTGAGCGAGGCGGTTCAACTCCTACAGCACCAGCAGCCGGAGGTGGTCCTGGGGCCTTCTGATGATGGTGGGTACTACCTCATCGGACTCCAACGACTTCAGCCTCAACTGTTTGAAGAAATTCCCTGGTCCACCCCGCTCGTGTTTGAGGCCACCCGCACCCGGGTCGAGCACCAGAGACTCCCAATGTCCGTTCTTCCCCCCTGGTTTGATGTTGATGCCCCACAGGACTTAGTTCGTCTCGCCGAGAGCTTTCGTGTACCATCGGCCCGTGCCCAGGCTCCCCATACAGCCCGCTTGCTGACCACCTGGGGATACCTCACAACGCACCTCACATCGCTTGACGAGCAACCCGCCAAGTTGATACGATAAAGTTAATGTAGCCGGCGTCTCAACGTCATGGCGGATCCAGCCCAGGGGTTGAGAGAAAGGGTTGAATCCGAGTTTTTTTTGTGATGTCCACTATCGCCACACTTATCTTGACCTTCTATATCGTCATCCTCTTTATCCTGTCACTCTACGGGCTACACCGGTATTGGATTCTGTACCTCTATTATCGCTACTACAAGTGGGCCCCCCCCTTGCCGAGACCCAGCCAACCTGCCATCTGGCCCAAGGTGACCGTGCAACTTCCCATCTTCAATGAACAATACGTGGTGAAACGGTTGATTAATCGGGTATGCGACCTGGACTACCCACGGGATTGCTTGGAGGTCCAGGTGCTGGATGACTCCACCGATGAGACCACCGCCATTGCCCAAGCTACGGTGGCCAAACAGCAGGCAGCCGGTGTGAAGGTTCACTATTTGCATCGTCCCAATCGGGTAGGGTTCAAGGCCGGGGCGCTCGCTGAAGGGGTACGGACCGCCCGAGGAGAATTCATCGCGGTGTTTGACGCAGATTTTGTCCCTCCCCCCACCTTCCTTAAAGATACGATCCCCCACTTCCAAGACCCTCAGATCGGGATGGTGCAGACCCGATGGTCCCACTTGAACGCCGACTATTCCCTATTGACACGCATCCAAGCCCTGTTCCTGGATGGCCACTTTGTGCTAGAGCATACCGCGCGGAACCGCAGCGGCGCCTTCTTCAATTTCAACGGGACCGCCGGGGTGTGGCGGCGGTCGGCGATTGAGTCGGCCGGGGGGTGGCAGCACGATACCCTCACGGAAGACCTCGATCTCTCCTACCGCGCTCAGCTCGCCGGCTGGCGGTTCCTTTTCCTTCCCGAGGTCATCTGTCCAGCGGAGCTGCCGGTGGACGTCCACGCCTTCAAATCCCAGCAGCACCGCTGGACCAAAGGGGCGATGCAGACCGCGAAGAAGTTGCTTCCCAAAATTTGGCGGAGTGACCTCTCTCTCTCCGTGAAACTCGAAGCCACCGTCCACCTCACCGCCAACGTTGGCTATCTGCTGATGGCGGCGCTGGCGCTCTTAGTAGGGCCGGCCCTCTGGATCCGCCACCTGGTACCGTGGTCCCCATACGCCTCAGCCCTCGAGCTGGGGGCTTTCCTCTCAACTTCCTTCTCAATCGTATGTTTCTATCTGGTCACGCAGTCAGAGGTTTCCCCGGGGAAGCCATGGCGGCTTCGGGACCTCCCGGCGCTCATGAGCTTAGGCATTGGGATGTGTCTGAACAACGCCAAGGGGGTGTGGCAAGCGCTGTGTGGGTACTCCGGCGAGTTCTGCCGGACCGCCAAGTACCGGATCGAATCCGCCAGAGACGACTGGAAGCACAAACGGTACCGTAGTATGCAGGGTCGTCTCATCGGTGGAGAGGCCTTGTTCTGTGTCTACTCCCTGCTCGCCTGTGGGGTGGCGGTGGGGACGGCGAATTGGGTCGCGCTCCCCTTCTCAACCCTCTTCCTCATTGGCTTTGCCTATGTCGCAGTCCTTTCTGCTGTCCATGCCGACAAAGGGACGTAGTTAACGTTCGGCTTTCTAAGTTCCGCCGTCCCCCCTTTTTCTCCTGTCCATGACTCCTCTTCGCGCAGTTGCTGGTTTTGGCTTTGTGGGCGGGTTCCTAAGCCTCGTCATCGCACGGATTGCGACACTGGGACCGCTCCGACAGCACGTCCTCCCCTTCTTAGGCTGGTTTGGTGGCGCCTTCGCGCTCTATGGGATCGCGCTCTGTCTTGTCTGGAGCGACTCGCGTGAGGTTCCACCTCCTCTTGCCTCCTCTGGACCTCCTCGACCGCGATGGACGAGGGGGATGGGTATTATCCTTGCGGTCGCCGGCCTGTGCCGGGGGGCGCTGTGCTTCTCACCCCCATCGCTTTCAGATGACATCTACCGCTATCTCTGGGAAGGCCGAGTCCAGCTTGCGGGGTTCAACCCCTACGAGTCTCCTCCCAATGACCCAGCCTTGAGCTTCCTCCGCAACGAGCACTATACCGGGATCAACAACAAGCACGTCCGCAGCATCTATCCCCCGGCCATGCAAGGGCTGTATCGGCTGGCGGCGTGGCTGTCCCCGACAATTTTCAGTCAAAAGTTCCTTTTCCTTATCGGGGATGTTGCGGTGCTTGGACTCTTGCTGCTAATGCTCCCAGTCTGGGGGAGGGACCCCCGGTGGATCACGGTCTATGCCTGGAATCCGCTCGTTTTGGTAGAGTTCGCAGGATCCGGTCACAACGATAGTTGGGGGATCTTCTGGCTGCTCCTGGGGGTGTGGCTGTGGCAACGACGACGCTTCACGGCTGGGGCGACCGTGGCCATGGCCATCGGCACGCTCACCAAATGGATCCCGCTCTTCACCCTCCTTCCCTTGACAGTCTGGAAACGTAGGGGCATCAGTCCGCAACCCCCGGAGCGTCACCTGCAAGGAAGTTCTCTGCTCCTCTTTTGCGTGGTGATCGGGCTTGGGTGGCTTCCTTTTCTGGGAGCGAGCCGCTGGCTCCTACAAGGCAGTTTCCATTACGGAACCCATTGGACCTTCAACGCTGGGCTCTTTGATCTTGCCCAGAGGGTGCTGGTGAATGGCGCGTTGACCAAAACAATTCTAGGAATAGAACTCTTGTTGTCGGGGGTCTGGCTGGTGATCCACCGCCAGGAACGCGGACTCTTATGGTACGCCTTTGTGATGTTAGGAGCAGGGCTCTTGTGCTCACCGGTCGTGCACCCGTGGTACGTGGTTTGGATTATCCCGTTTCTCTGTTTCTACCCTCGGCCTGGGTGGATCCTGTTTTCCGGGTTAGTCGTGTTGTCCTATGTGGTCCTCCTCCGATACGACCTAACAAAAACCTGGGAGTTGGATCCGTGGGTACGGGTGGTGGAGTACGTGCCGCTCTATATGGCGCTCCTCTGGCCGTGGCTCCGCCGACTGACCCCCCTCCCGCAGATGTGCATCTCTCCCCCTTTGACAAAGGGGGATTGAGGGGGATTTGGCGTGGTGAAAATCCCTCCTGACCTCCCTTTGAAAAAGGGAGGGACATCATGGAAGGTCGCCGTGATCATCCCGGTCTTAAACGAAGAGGAGGCGCTGCCGTTGGTGTTGCGGGAGCTGCCCAGCTCTCTCGTGTCCCAAGTCATCGTGGTGGATAATGGTTCGACCGATCGGACGGCTGATGTAGCGACTCAAGCCGGAGCCCGCGTGGTGAGCGAGCCGAGACGTGGATACGGGCGGGCGTGTCAAGCCGGGCTCACCGCACTAGAGCCGGGAACAGATGTCGTTGTGTTCCTCGATGGGGATCACTCGGATTTTCCGGAGGATTTGCCGGCGCTGGTAGCGCCGATTCGAGAGGGGAACGCTGACCTTGTTATCGGCTCGCGCATCCTCGGTCATGCACCCCAAGAGGCGCTCTTCCCGCAGCAGCGGTTTGGGAATTGGCTGACCTGCTGGCTTATTCGCTGGTTCTACGGGGCTCGGTTTACAGATTTGGGGCCATTCCGAGCGATTCGAGTGGAGGTGCTGAAACGGCTTCACCTCGCCGATCCCACCTTTGGCTGGAACATTGAGATGCAGCTCCAAGCGGTGCGGTGGGGGCTCAGAGTGGTGGAAGTCCCGGTCCGGTATCGCCCCCGGGCAGTGGGCCGTTCCAAGATTTCAGGGACATTGACAGGCACTATGCGGGCGGGTGCTAAGATCCTCGCGGTCGTGTTTAAAAATGTATGGTTGGATTGGAGGCTTCGGGGCGGGTGTTTTGGCGCTCGCCGATTTAGATAGAAGGACGTAGAAACTTTTCAGGAGATCTAAGATGATCACGGTGCTATTTGTCTGTGTAGAAAATGCTGGTCGGAGTCAGATGGCGGAAGGATTCGGCAAAGTCATAGGGAAAGGGTTTGCCGAGGTGTATAGTGCCGGGTCCACCCCCTCCGGTCGCCTCAACCCAGTCGCCGTGGAGGCCATGAAAGAGAAGGGGATTGACATCTCCACCCATCATTCGAAAGGATTTCGGGATCTGCCGGTGCCATCATTTGATTACGTCGCCACCATGGGGTGTGGCGATGCCTGTCCGATCGTCCCCGCGCAGGGTCGGGTGGACTGGACGATTGACAACCCTAAACAACAACCCATCGAGACAGTCCGAAGAATTCGCGATGAGATCGAACGCCACGTGAGCACCCTCTTCACCAGCATTAAACGAATCGAGCAGTTCAAAGCGTTACTACAGAAAGATCCAAACGACACCCTTTCGCACTATGGCATGGGCCTGGAATATACGAAAGTAGGTCTTTTTACCCGTGCCACAGAGACCTTTCGCGAAGCCGTTCGGTTGAACCCAGAGTATTCTTCGGGGTATCGAGAATTAGGGAAAAGCCTCATCCAAGAGGGCAAATCTGTAGAAGCCCAGCGGGTCCTTCAGCAGGGGTTAACCGTCGCAGAACGACACGGTGACCTCCAAACGGTGAAAGAGATCAAAGTCTTTTTGAGCCGTATTGACTAGCTGTTTTTACATTCCTGTAATTCGGCGTTCCTGAAAGGTCGGTTTCCACTCCACAGACAGCCAAAAAACGCACTACAATGCACTGTTTACCAAAAATTTACCAAAAATTTACAAGTTGGAAAGGAAATCTTAATCCCACTTCTGCTACACTATGAGTGCCTTGAAGACTACTTCCGTCGGAGGAACAGCTATGGAGAACATCGTCCGTCGCATCTTGCGGCAGCTTTTGGGGTGCCTGTACCGTCGAGCCACAGCGCTCACGGCCGTCAGTACCGCAGTGGTCTTTCTCTACTCGCAAGTTGCCTCCCCCTTAGCACAGGCCAGTTTCTGGGCAGAACGCCAGAAAGCCGTCAAGACGTACCAAGCCACGCACGACGAGCAAGCCAATACCCCTACGCTGGATGACACAACGGTGGCTGCCGCTTCCTCCGACCCGGCCAAGGCCACCCAGCTCCTCGCGGCCTTGCCAGGACCCCAGACCTCTGTGCTTCAAGGCTTACCCGCGAACATCACCCCCAACATGTTACCCAAGCCCTCGTTACCCCCAGAGGTGTCTCCTGCGGTTCTCCAGCGGTACCCCCTCCTGGGTGAACTCCCCTTGGCATTTGGATCCTTAAAGGATATTCAACTCGCTCCCGGCCATGTCCAACGACCATTAATCATTCACCTTCAGGATGTCCATCTCAATCCAGAGGCGCAGTTGAACCTGGCTTCGATCTTACGAACCGTCTTGGAGCAAGGGAAGGTCGGCGTGGTAGGGATCGAGGCCGCCCATGGCCCGTTTAACTTTCAGCCCTTTCGGGCGTTCCCGGACCCGGCGATTACCAAGGATGTCGCCAACTACCTCCTCAACCAAGGTGACTTGGGCGCTGGTTCCTATGTGGGGATTACCGCCCGAGAGGATTACTCCGACAAGTTCTATGGGGTGGATCATCCAGCACACTACCGGGCAAATGTCGAAGCCGTGAAACGGTCAAAAGCACTCCAACCGTCGTATCAGGCGCGGTTGAAGGCGCTTCAGACCACAATCATCCAACTCAAAGCGGGTCGCTTCAACCCTGCACTCCGGACCTTCGAAGCCCAGGTGAGCGCCTATCGGGAGGGGACGCTCGGCCTTGGGGCCTATGTGGAAGCCCTGGTGGCCCAAGGGGTATCGGTACAACCGAATATGGAGCAATTTTTGGCAACCTATCATCAAGAAAAAGCCTTGGACTTTGCTGCGGTTGAAGAGGAACGCAAAGCCCTGATTGAGCAATTGGTCCCCAAACTGGATCAGCCCACGTTATCGCAGCTCGTGGCGCATAGCGTGGCCTATCGGATGGAGCAGATTACCTATGCCACGTATTACCGCTATCTCCAGGGGGTCTGCGCCAACTACGGTATTGATTTGAAGCGCTACCCGGCGATGCAAGCCTATGTGCAATACGTCCTGCAAGCCGATCGCATTAACGCCGAGACGTTATTTCGAGAATTGGCAGACACCGAAGAAACGGCGCTCACCAAGCTGACCCAGTCGCCTGAGGAACGTCAGCTCCTGATGATCGCCAAGCAACTGGGGCTCATCGGCCAGTTGGTCAACTTGGGCCTGACCCCTGAACAGTGGACTTCCTGGCAAAAGGTTCGGATATCCCTCGAGGGCCTTGAACAGCATGTACAGGCCTTTGAACGTGGTTCACAAATTATTCCCTCTCCCCTGACGGGCAAGGACCCTCACCCGACCCTGCGGGTCGGCCTCTCCCCAGACGGGAGAGGCAAGGGAGTCATATCCCCTCTCCCCTCCGAGGGAGAGGGTCAGGGTGAGGGGGCCATCACCGACCTCACCCCCTTTGAACGGTTTTATCTGGAAGCCGAGGCCAGGGATGACGCCATGGTGGCGAACCTGCTTGCGCGGATGAAGACCGTCGGGGCTTCCACGGGGGTGCTGCTGGCAGGGGGCTTTCACGCCTCAGGGATTGCCCGGCGGATGAAGGAGCAACAGGTGTCGTATGTCTCGCTGGCCCCGAAGATCACCAAGCTGGACACCGCCGATGGCACCAAGTACCTCGACGTCTTTGTCCGCGAGAAGACCCCGCTCGAAAAACTCTTTACGGGTGAGAAACTCTTCCTCGCGAATGAAGGGGTGGCTGGCGTGGGGGCAGTGTTGATGGACCCAGCGACGCCGAAAGACCCGTCCATCAGATACGGATTCCTTGAGACGGTGTTCAACGTGGTCCATGGGGTGATCCGCAAGACATTCGGACCGGCTCAATCCCGCAGGCTCCAGCAGGCGATGGCCACGGTGTTGCTGTCAGTCGGATTAGCGCCGATATTTTCCATCGGTCCCGTAACCCCCAAGGTTGACGCAGATGGTCGAGTACAAGAGGTTGCTGTGCAAATGGTCCATCAAGCGGCGGGGGCCCCTGAACAGATGATGACAGTCAGGGTCAAAGTGGATTATAAAACCACCGCTGAAATTCAACAAGCGGCCTCAGTCCAGCAAGAAAGAGCCGTGACAACCCCACCCATGTTCGGTGGTGAAACCCTTGTTCTCAGCGAGGTGAAGAGTATTCCTGAGGCCAAACGGTTCATTGTTGATTACTATCCGTATATCCCAGGGTTGGAGCAAGTCCATGGATTCTTTGCCGATTTGCCGCTCATCAAGTTCCTTCTCCAATCAGCGGTGATCGTAGCGATCATTAGTGTGTCCTGGGTGGTTATCAATAAACTACTGCGGTCCAGGGTCGCTCTGAACTTCGGTCAACAGATCCCTCAACAGACTGAAGTGTTTTCTCAAGTTACTCATGCATTGAGGGAGATCCCCACTCCCCCAGTCCGAGGGCGGCCGGGCGGCATTCGAGGAGGTGTAGTACCACCGTTCTTCGGACGGGTGCTTGGCGCGTTGTCCACCATCATCGCGGTCCTGGTCGTGTTTGTTGCCTCCAACAGTTTCGCCTTCGCCCTCGATCAGAGTTACGCCTCTTTGATGTACACAGTCGGACTAGTTGATAGAGATAGAAAGCGAGCTATCCAAGTACTGACAATCCAACGTCGCCACGCAGCTCAAGGACTCCTGACCTTGCTCGAGCCCGATGCCCCGGTAACCGTGGAGGCAGGCTCAGGGGGGGTCTTGACGGATCATGCGATTATAGGGATGGCCCCTAAAATTCCATCAGTTGGATTAGCACTAAGTGATATATCAACATATGCCAAATCTCTTGATCTAAAGAGCGGCTTATTGGCGTTTTGGATAGTTGATAGAATCGAAAAGACCGT
>JACPXA010000208.1 GCA_016196785.1 Elusimicrobiota bacterium | reverse complement strand
CGGCCTTCCGCCGCAGCGATTTTATCTGCCAACCGGAAGAGCTTGGGGGGAACGGTGATGGTGACCGGGTGGGAATGTCTCTGAGCCATACCTTGTACCTCCTATTTTGTATGACAATATAAGTATACACCCTAAGGGCTGATGCGTCAAGGTATTGTATGAACTTATACACAGGTAGTCTCCCCTGCTTGAGAAGTAGTACAATGAAAAACGAATTGAGACTGTTGAAATACGCGCTTCGCAGCGAAATGTCGGATACCGTGCCGAGCCAAGGAAGGCGAGCGACGGCATACTTGACGAAGGAACGGTATGTCGAGCGAGCCTGACGCTGGCGCAGGCCGGCAGCCGACATTGCAGCCGATGGGTAGTATTTCAACAGTCTCAAATTAGGAGGCGATATGGAGTGGGAGGCATTGGCTGAGCGGGCGGTGCGCAGGGAGGCAATTGATCGAGAGGAGGCCTTGGCGGTACTGGAGGTTCCTCTCAGTGAACTGATGGCGCTCCTGGCCGCTACGTACCAGGTACGTCACCATTTCTTTGGCAACCGGGTGAAGCTGAATTACCTGGTGAACATCAAAAGCGGGATGTGCCCGGAGGACTGCTTCTACTGTTCGCAGTCCCGTATCTCTGAGGCCCCCATTGATCGTTATCCGCTCTTGGCACCTCAAGAGATCCTGGCCCAGGCCAATCGGGCAGTGGCCGTGAAGGCGAGACGGCTGTGCTTGGTCGCCAGCGGTCGTGGTCCTAGTGACCAGGACATCGAGCAGGTCGAGGAGTCGGTCCGGCTTGTGAAACAGACCTTCCCTGATTTGGAGGTTTGTTGTTGTCTGGGTCTCTTAAGTGGAGCGCACGGGGAACGACTGAAAGCGGCAGGCGTGTATGCCTACAACCATAACCTGAACACCAGCGAGGACCGCTACGCCGAGATCTGCACCACGCATACGTACCAGGATCGGGTGAACACCGTGGGGCAAGTAAAGTTAGCGGGGCTGTCTCCGTGCTCAGGCTGCCTGTTCGGCATGGGGGAGCAGAACGCCGATATCGTCCGGGTCGCCTTTGCCTTGCGCGATCTTCAGGTGGATTCAATCCCCGTGAATTTCCTGATCCACATTCCGGGCACCCCTCTCGCAGGCCACAACGACCTCACGCCCCAACGGTGCCTTGCCATTCTGTGCCTCTTTCGGTTGGTGAACCCCTCGGCGGAGCTGCGAATCGCAGGAGGCCGAGAGGTCCATCTCCGGAGCCTGCAGCCATTGGGGCTCTTCGTGGCGAATTCGATCTTCATTGGAGACTACCTCACCACCAAGGGGCAACCCCCCGAGACCGACCTTCGCATGATCCGCGATCTCGGGTTCGAGATTGAGGGAACACCCGATGGGATCGCTTCTTCCACCGCCCAGCTAGTTGTCGAACTCAAAGGCTCGAGGCGGAATGTTGAATAGGTGTCTCCCCCCCTTTGCGAAAGGGGGAGGTACGGGGGGGTCGCGTTTATTCAACATTCCGCTTTGAGCCAACTCAAATAACGATGCAAAAGGTGGTCCTGGTCACCGGCGCATCCAGAGGGATCGGCCGAGCGATTGCCGAGGCGTTTGGAGCACGGGCCTACGCGGTAGCCGTCAACTATCGGACCTCCCGGCAGGCCGCTCTTGAAGTGGTTGAAACCCTTACAGCGGCTGGCGGATCAGCGCTCGCGATCCAGGCGGATATCGGAGACAGCCATCAGGTGGACCGGATGATTCAACAGATCACTGACACCTGGTCCCGGCTTGACATCCTCATCAATAACGCCGCCACCACTCGAGATCGGACGATCCTAAAAATGAGCGATGCCGAGTGGGAGGAGGTCATTCGGAGCGACCTCACCGGGGCCTTCTATTGCCTGCGGGCAGCGGGGCGGGTGATGGCCAAGCAGCGGAGCGGCGCGATCGTCAACATCTCTTCTTTGGTAAGCCTCCGGGGGGCAGTAGGAACCGCCAACTACGCCGCAGCGAAAGCCGGACTCTTGGGGTTGAGCAAGGTCGCGGCAAGGGAACTCGGGCGCTACCAGGTCACGGTCAACGCGGTGTTCCCCGGATTCCACTTCACCGATTTAGGGAAAACCGCCTCCCCCGACTATCTCGAGCAGGTGAAGCGGGAAAGCGTGTTGGGGAAAACAACCCAGATAGGGGACCTGGCCGAGTTCGTGGTGCTGCTCTCCCAGCAGACGACCGTTTCCGGCCAAATCTTCAACTGGGACTCCCGCATAATAGGATAGAGAGGAGCCGAGGGCGTGGCTGCGTTCGCTACGCTTCTGGCCCTCCTCGAAACGCTGTTGTGCTCGGGCGCATTCGCGCCCTGCGCTCAACGTGTTTCTACGGAGGCCGCTTAGGCTCACTTCGCCATCGCCCCCGGCTCCTCTTCTTATAATACATGGAACGGAAAGTAGTTGTTACGGGAATTGGGCTGGTGACCCCCCTGGGGCTTGATCGGGAAACTACGTGGAAGGCGCTGTGCGAGGGACGAAACGCTGTGCGCCAGGTCGAAGGGTTGCCGGTTGCAGTTGCAGCGCCGGTCGCGTGGACTCCCCAGAATGGTCTTCCTCGGGTGGCCGCCTT
>JACPXA010000207.1 GCA_016196785.1 Elusimicrobiota bacterium | reverse complement strand
TCCCCGGAGTAGCGGGAGAGAGCTCCAACGGTTGGGGCATCGCCCCGGTCCCCGATTTCGCGAGATCCTCAGGGCGGTCGCTCAAGCGCGATGGCAGGGAAAGCTCAAGACCCCCTCGGCAGAGATCCGGTTCATAATTGACAACTACCCCCCTCCGTGATAAGATGAACTTTATGGAACTGATCGTGAATTTAGCGATTTTGTTCTTTGCGATGATCATCCATGAATGCAGCCATGGGTGGATGGCCGCGAAGTGCGGGGATGACACCGCCAAAGTGGCCGGTCGGCTCACCCTGAACCCCATTCCGCATATTGACCCGTTTGGAACCTTGCTGTTTCCCGCGTTCTGCCTAGTGACGCGGTCGCCGGTGCTCTTTGGATGGGCTAAACCGGTTCCCGTTGATCCCCGCCGGTTCAATGCCCCTCGAGCGGATGCGATCAAAGTCGCCGCTGCCGGTCCTGTGGCGAATCTCGGCTTGGGGGTGATGGGAGCGCTCTCCCTCCTCGTGGCGCGCTGGGTGCTCGAGCTGATCCCCTTCGATCCCGCAGCGCTCGTGACCTTTCTCCACGCGTTCGTCTCTCTGAACGTCTTTCTGGCATTTTTTAATCTCATCCCCTTCCCTCCCCTCGATGGGTCCCAAATCCTTGTGCAGTTGCTTCCTGAGGCGTGGGGGGCCTGGTTCGAAACCATGGCTCCCTATGGCTTCCTCCTCTTGACCCTGACGATGGCGTTTGGACTCCTGTATCCGCTCCTCGCCCCGGCGGGATGGATCACAGGATGGCTCCTTCGGAGCGCATGGCGGTAACCGCGCGTGGGCGAGTGCTCTCCGGGATGCGTCCCTCCGGCCAGCTCCATCTGGGCAACTATGTGGGGGCGCTCGCTAAATGGGTGGAGCTTCAAGAGACCCATGAGTGCCTCTTCATGGTGGCTGATTGGCATGCCTTGACCACAGAGTATGCAGCGACCACGCCGATCGAGGGATACATCGAAGACATGGTCCTGGATTGGCTCGCCGTTGGGGTGGATCCGTCTCGTTCCGTCATCTTCCGCCAATCCTGGGTGAAGCAGCACGCCGAACTGCAGCTTTTGCTATCGATGATTACCCCGGTGACATGGCTGGAACGGTGCCCCACCTATAAAGAACAACTGAGTGAACTCCGCGACCGGGAGCTCAATACGCATGGGTTCCTAGGGTATCCGGTCCTGCAAGCTGCGGATATCTTGATCTACAAAGCGACCCAAGTCCCGGTGGGTGAGGATCAGCTCCCCCACCTCGAGCTGACTCGAGAGATTGCCCGACGGTTCAATTATCTCTACGGAGCTCTCTTTCCCGAACCTCAGGCGATCCTGTCCTCGTTGCCAAAACTCCCGGGACTGGATGGGCGGAAGATGTCAAAGTCCTATGGGAACACGATCCTGTTGAGTGATCCCCTCCCGGTGGTCCGAGAGAAGGCCAATCGCATGTTTACAGACCCCCAAAAGATCAAAGCGACGGATCTTGGACACCCGGAGGGGTGCGTCGTCTTTGCGCATCATCGGGTGTTTACATCCACCGTGGCAGTGGTCGAACAGGAATGCCGTCAGGGCCTTCGAGGATGCGTGGCATGCAAAGGGGAACTCGCAGACCAGCTAGCCCCCCGGTGGGAGGTGTTTCAGACCAAGCGAGCGGAGATCTCCCGGCGTGCCGGCTGGATTCATGAGATCCTTAGGGAAGGTAGTCGCCGGGCCAGCGCTCTCGCTCAAACAACCTTGGAGGAGGTCCGCGCCGCCCTCCATCTTTCCTCTAGCCCTCCGCCCACGCCCAGCCAGGCATGAGCTACGATGTGAAGCTTGAAATCTTTGAAGGTCCGCTCGATCTCCTGCTCTACCTGATCAAGAAGAACGATCTCGAGATCGCCGATATCCCCATCGCCCAAATTACTCAGGACTACCTGCGGTATTTGGATCTCATAAAAGAACTGAACCTCGAGGTGGCTGGGGAGTTTTTGGTCATGGCCGCCACCCTCATGGAGGTGAAAGCCCAGATGCTGATGCCGAGGCCGACCCCGGTGGCGGAGGAAGGTCCTGATCCTCGATCCGAGTTGGTGGCGAAGTTGCTCGAATACCAGCGCTTTAAAGAGGCCGCCCAGGTTCTCGCCCAGCGGGCTGAGGAGGCAAAGGACATCGGCTACCGAGCGCATCCCCCGGAGTTCGGCGACAGCGATTATGCCTTAGAGGTGTCCTTCTTTGAATTGCTCGACGCCTTCCGAGCGGTCTTGGAGCGAATCCCGGAAGAGATTCAAGAGATCATGGTGGAGGAGATCCCGATCGAGGCGAAGATTCGAGAGATCCTGGGCGCCCTTGAAGGTCAGCCATTCCTGACCTTACAAGCCCTCTTCGCAAAAGAAACACGGCGGTTGGGGGTGCTCATGACCTTTCTGGCACTCTTGGAGCTGATCCGATTGCGGCAGGTGATCGTCCGGCAATCACGACTCTTTGGAGAGATCCGTCTCTATCCTCTTCCTGCTAGAGTGGCGGGGGGAGAACTGGCGACCTGGGGGGCGTAATGGACTGGGGGACGATGAAGCGTGTTGTGGAGACGTTGCTCTTCATCACCGACCACCCGTTGGGGTTGGACGAGATCAAGGCGGTGTTGGGGGAAGATTTAACCATCCCTGAGGTCGCGGCGCTGGTCACTGAGCTGCGTCAGGACTATGTGGCGCGTCAATCGCCGCTGGTGGTGCGCGAGGCAGCCGGGGGGTGGCAGCTCTCCACTGATTCCACCTATGCCCCATACGTCCGTCGTCTATTCAAGGATCGGCTGACGGTCCGGTTGAGTACCTCCGCGCTGGAGACACTCTCGATCATCGCGTACAAACAGCCGATTACCCGGGGAGAGATTGAGGAAATCCGTGGGGTCGAGGCGACGGCGGTCTTAGAAACCTTACTCGAACGTAAATTGATCCGGGTGGCCGGTCGCAAAGAGACGGTTGGACGGCCGTTGCTCTATGGAACCACGCCGGACTTCTTGCGGTACTTCAACCTGAAAACCCTCGGCGATCTTCCACCCCTCGAAGCGCCGTCCTCGTTGCCTCCCCTCGCTCCGCTCGGGTCGGCAGCCTCGGATACCCTCGCGCGGGAAGGAACCGTTACCGCGCTCGGCGGCTCGCGAAGGGATTCTAGAAAGGAGGCTCCCAGTGCCTGAACTGAGACGAGATCCCGTGGAGGGACGATGGGTCATTATTTCGACAGAACGCGGGAAACGACCCTCCGATTTTGGTAAGGAACCAGAGGAAATATCTGACAAACTCTGCCCCTTTTGTAGCGGCAATGAGGATAAGACCCCGCCTGAGATCCTGGCGTACCATAATCCCGGCCGGGAGCGGAATAAACCAGGCTGGTGGGTCCGGGTGGTACCTAATAAATTTCCGGCGCTCCAGATCGAGGGGCAACTGAACCGGCAAGGGGATGGGATGTACGACAAGATGCATGGCTTGGGTGCCCATGAGGTCATCATTGAAACCCCAGACCATACCCAGGAGCTTTCTGACCTGGAGGACAAACGGGTGGAAGACGTCATCTGGGCCTATCGGGATCGCATCATGGATCTCAAGAAGGATCCCCGCTTTGCTTACATCCTGGTGTTTAAAAATCGAGGGGCAGCCGCCGGCGCCTCGCTCTCCCACCCGCATTCTCAGCTCATCGCGACCCCAGTCGTTCCCAAACGCGTGCAGGAGGAGGTGAAGGGCGCCAAAAACTATTTTGAATATAAGGAACGGTGCGTGTTCTGCGACATGATCAAACAAGAGCTCAACACCACCACGCGGATCGTGGCGGAGAACGACGATTTTCTTGCGTTCGAACCGTTCGCGTCCCGGTTCCCGTTTGAAACCTGGGTGATCCCCAAGGTCCATGACTCTGACTTTGAGGATATCCAGAAGCACGAGGCTATCAACCTGTCGCACATGTTGAAAGCCATCTTGGAGAAGATTGACAAGGTGCTTGATCAACCACCCTTCAACTACATCCTCCACAACTCGCCGCTTCGGGAGAACCGCCTCCCACATTACCATTGGCATATTGAGATCATGCCGAGGCTCACCAAGGTCGCTGGCTTTGAGTGGGGGACCGGCTTCTACATCAACCCCACCCCTCCCGAAGAGGCGGCTCGATTCCTTCGCGAAGCCGAATGACACGAATGTGGTGATCCGCATACTCGTGGCTGCCTCTGAGTGTGTCCCCTTTGCCAAAACGGGAGGGTTGGCGGATGTCGTGGGCGCCCTCCCCAAGGGGTTTGCCAAATATCGTCACCAGGTGCGTCTCATGCTCCCCTTTTACCGTCAGGTGCGCACCACCGTGAAGGGCGTGCGGGATCTGGGGGAACCGCTGCGGATCCCCATGGGAGACCATGAGGAGATGGGCCGGTTGCTCGCGGGTATGCTCGACTACACCATCCCGGTGTACTTTGTGGATCATCCTCGGTACTTCGATCGGGAGTTCCTGTATCGGACCAGTGAGGGGGACTACCCGGATAACGCCGAACGGTTTATTTTTTTTTGTCGGGCCGTATTGGAAGGGTGCAAAGCAGTCAATTTCCGGCCGGACATCATCCATGTGCACGATTGGCAGACTGGACTCATTCCCGCGTACCTGAAAACGCTCTATCGGATCGATGCCTTCTTCAACCGAACCGCCTCGGTCTTTACGATCCATAACATCGCCTACCAAGGGGTCTTCCCGAAGGATACACTGTTCCTCGCGGGATTCGGTTGGCATGAGTTCAACCCCGATCGTCTGGAGTACTACGGACAGATGAACTGCTTGAAGGCGGGGATCGTGTACGCAGACCGCGTGACGACCGTCAGCCCCACCTACGCCGAACAGATCCAGGGATCCCCCGCTGAAGGCCGTGGGATGGAAGGGGTTTTACGGACGCGGTCTCACGAGCTCACGGGGATTCTGAACGGGGTGGATAGCGACCTCTGGAATCCCGCCACGGACCCCTATCTTCCCGCCCATTTCACGAAACGGGATCTCAAGGGGAAGACGCTTTGCAAGACGGCGCTTCAGCGCCGTGCTCAACTCAAGGTAGGGAACAAGCCGCTGATCGGGATGGTCTCGCGTCTAGATCCCCAAAAGGGGTTTGACCTCGTGGCCGAGGTGCTAGAACAGTTGATGGACACAGGCGCGCAGCTATGCATCCTGGGAACAGGGGATCGCATCTACCATGAGCTGTTGACGAAATCGGCCAAGGCCTATCCTGGACAATTAAGCGTTACCCTCTCGTACGATGATCCGCTCGCCCATTTGATCTACGCAGGGAGCGATTACTTTCTCATGCCTTCCCGCTTTGAGCCGTGCGGTCTCGGGCAGATGATCAGTATGCGGTATGGGAGCGTCCCCGTGGTTCACCAAACAGGAGGGTTGGCTGACACCGTTGCCCCGTTTCGCCCAGCGACTGGGCAGGGGACTGGGTTTCTCTTTCAGGAACCGACCGGCGCGGCGCTCTTGGTGTGTCTTCGCCAGGCGCTGGCGGTGTATCCCGACCGAATACTGTGGAACCGGCTGGTCACGAACGGGATGAGCACAGATGTTTCATGGAACCGGGCGATTCGACAGTACCTGGAGCTCTACCAAGAGGTATTGTTGAGTCAATCCCCCGACGGACGATGACGACAGGAGCCAGGGGGCGTGGGCCCTTCGACCCATTCGACAGGCTCAGGGCAGGCTGGGCTCAGGGCAGGCGGGCCCCACTCCTGATCCTGAGCGGCATCATCGCGGGGTTCATCAGTGTGGGAGAAGGGGAACGGCAGGTGGTTGACGGCTGGTTGACACAGGCGCGATCGGCGGTTGCCCCACGCCTGAAGGTAGTGGCCTTTTTATCTCCAGAGCTCACCGAGGCTGAACAGCGCTCTCTCCAGCAGCAGTGTGCCGCATTTCCCAATCTCCAGACGTTCCTCAAATCGCCGACAGCCATTGCCCAAGAGCTGCTGACGATTCCTGTGCTGGCGGAGTCGCTGAAGGCGCTGGATC
>JACPXA010000213.1 GCA_016196785.1 Elusimicrobiota bacterium | reverse complement strand
TCCCCTACCAAACGCTGATCGCCAGCCTCATCCACAAGTATCTCACCGGTGGGCTAGTCGAGAGGCGGGTTTAACCCTCAACAAAGCCATTGCCTTGTTTCAGGTGAAGGACGGACAGTTCGTCCCGCTCCGGGCCGAACCACTTCCAGATCAAGAGATCTTGAAATTTTTCGGAGTCGTCAGCGAGAAATCCTTGGGCAGAGAACTGAGTCTACCACAAAGGTTCAGCGTGAGAAGCGTTGGGTATGCGCGGTGACCAAGCGGTCGGAGGATGCAGCGTTTCTTGTGACAGCTTACCCAACGGATAGGATTAAGGAGGGACAAAAGGTATGGCCCAAGTAAAGGTCTTTTATGACCACCAGGGGAACACTCTGACCGTGTGGTTCGGCGATCCTCAAAAGGAGGTCGTTTGCGAGGAAACCGGAGAAGAAGTGGTCCTGATGAAAGATAAGGCCGGGCACGTAATCGGTTTTGAAAAGCTGAATTTTTCGCTCTCAGAACCGGAGCAGCTTCGCGTCGCTTTCGAGGCTATTGCTGCCTAAAATTTCGCCGGCTTTTTTCCTACAGTACGCAGGGCCTGTGCGGTGCGCGGTTTGACATCCCCATCGTCGGCTGTGGAATGATAGGCCACGCGCTTCACTCGTTGGACGGATGGCAGAGTGGCCAATACAACATGGGTTTCATCCCTGATGCCACGATTTCACCAACGCTCGACAAACCTCCATTCCAAAAAATTTCTCTCAGCCCCACTCCGCTGTCATCGACACAGGATTAACCTTGCTAACGTTATAAACGTTAGGTAAACTAACGTTGTGAACGTTAGAGAGATTAACCAAGCCCTTTCATCCGGCCAAATCGATCAACCAGGGATACTGCCTCACCGCGACCAGTTGCAGGAAGCCCCGTATGTGTTTCCGTTTGATTTCGGCTTATCCTCTCTGCCGCAAGAGCCAGGGTTGATTCTCGTCCGCGGCGCTCGGCAATACGGAAAAAGTACATGGCTGGAAGAACAGGTTTGGCAAACCATCCGGGACTTCGGTCCGGGATCGTGTTTTTATCTCAATGGGGACGAAATCCAACATGCGCAAGCGTTGAGCGAGGCCATTCGTGAGTTGATTCCTCTCTACGCCAGCCGGGCCAAGGTTCGTCGTCTCTTCATCGATGAAATAATCGCCATTGAAAATTGGGAACAAAGCGTCAAACGTCTGATTGACGCAGGCGAGCTGCGATCCGCGCTTGTGGTGACGACCGGTTCCAAGGCGCGTGATCTGCGACGAGGGACTGAGCGCCTCCCGGGCCGCAAAGGCCGGCTTTCCCGAACCACGTACTTATTTACGCCTGTTTCCTATCGTCATTTTAAGACCCTTTGCGGAGACACACTGGGCGATCAAACACTGACCTCCTACCTCCTTTCAGGCGGTTCCCCCGCGGCCCTGGGTCAGCTGGCCTCGAAAGGGTATCTTCCCGAATATGTCGTGGAATCCATGCGGGATTGGATCTACGGGGAGTGTGCGGCTTCTGGACGCTCACGCGCTTCCCTGTTAGCGATTCTGGAATGCTTGCTTCGGCACGGTGGTTCTCCTGTGGGGCAAGCCAAACTGGCCCGGGAGACCGGATTGTCCAATAACACGGTCGCGGCGGGATATCTCGACTTGCTCGCGGATTTGTCGATTCTTGGAACCGTGCATGCCTGGGACTGTTCGCGCCAAGTGCACCTGATGCGGCGCCCGAGCAAATTTGCCTTGATCAATCTCCTGTGCGCCGTGGCTTGGCATCCTACCCATCTGCGGACTGTTCAGGGGTACCAGCAGTTGGATGAGACGACGCAAGGGGCATTCTTGGAATGGTTAATCGCCCAGGAACTCTGGCGACGAGCCGCGCGTGATGGGAAGGACTTACCGGAGCGCTTGGCTTTTTGGTCCAGCAACGAGCATGAGCTCGATTATGTCGTGCAACCCGATCTTTTCATTGAAGTAAAAAAGGGGAAGACTTCCCCTTTGGAATTTTCCTGGTTTCCAAAAAATTTTCCCCAATCGAAACTCTGGGTGATCAACACCGAACGCTACGAAACATCGCATCTTGTCGGCCTGACGTTCGAAGATTTTCTGCTCGCCGAATCCCGCCTATAGGGCGAGAGAATGCGACCTATGATCACACGTGGACTACTCGGGAGCCTCCTGCTCTCGTTGGTGATCGCGCCTTGGCTGGTCGTTGAAACGTCCTGGGCCTTTCTCATTCGGCTGGCCGGCGTCATTGGACTCTATGCCCTATTGGCCTTAGGGTTGAATCTTGTGGTCGGGTTTGTTGGACTTTTAGACCTGGGGTTCATGGCGTTCTATGCGATCGGGGCCTATACCGCCGCGCTCTTGTCCATTCACCGTGTTCCATTCCTGGTGTCGTTGGCGGCGGCGGTGACGATCAGCGTGTTGGTGCGCATCGCCATTGGGATCCCGGGATTGCGCCTCCGTGGGGACTATCTGGCCATCGTCACGCTGGGTTTTGGGGAGATTACCCGCTTGGTCCTGAACAACTGGGATTCCCTGACCAATGGTCCGAAAGGACTCCCCCGCGTGGGACAGACCATCGCGGCGCCTCGCTTCTTCGGGTTCACCTGTTCCACGAACATCCATTTCTATTACATGATTTTGGTGTGCGTGGTGTTGGGGGTGGTGCTATGCTATCGGATTGATCACTCCCGCATTGGGCGGGCCTGGGCAGCAATTCGGGAGGATGAGGTTGCCGCGGAGATCCTCGGCGTGCCGGTCGCACGGCTGAAGCTCCTGGCCTTCGCCATAAGCGCGGCCTTTGCAGGGACGGCGGGGGCCATCTTCGTTCACTGGGAGCGGTTCGTCACCCCAGAGTCCTTTACCTTTTGGGAGTCGGTGCTGCTTGTGTGCGCCATCGTGTTAGGGGGGATGGGGTCGCTGCCGGGGGTCTTGATGGGAGCAGTCCTCATCATTGGCTTGCCGGAGGCGCTGCGGACGCTCTTAGGCAGTCAATTCATCAACTATCGGTATCTCATCTTTGGGCTAGCGCTCATGGTGATTGCGGTGTACCGGCCGCAAGGGTTATTCCCAAGCCGCCGACGGGCGCTTGAGCTAACACTCGAGGGCGGCGAATGAAACTGCTGGAAGCCCGACAGGTGACGAAGGCCTTCGGAGGGCTTTGTGCGCTGGATCACGTGGATCTCGTCATCGCCGAAGGGGAGATCATCGGGCTCATCGGCCCCAACGGGGCTGGGAAAACCACCTTCTTCAATGCCCTGACGGGGGTGGTCCGCGTGGATACGGGGGACCTCTATTTTCGAACCCGCCGTCTGAACCATTTACCAGCCCACGTCATCGCTAAAGAGGGGGTCGCCCGGACGTTTCAGAACATCCGGCTGTTTGCCAACATGACCGTCATGGAGAACGTGATGGTGGGCCGTCACTGTCGGACGCAGTCCGAGGTGTTACCCGCCCTCTTCCGCACCGCGGCCTTTTACGATGAGGAAGAGGAGATCCAACACATGGCGCGGGAGACGCTGCAGTTCGTTGGATTACTGGCCCAAGGGAATGAGTTGGCGAAGAACCTCTCGTACGGGAACCAACGGCGGCTCGAGATCGCCCGCGCACTGGCTGTAGAGCCCAAGCTGTTGCTCTTAGATGAACCCACCGCAGGGATGAACCCCACGGAAAGCGAGGAGCTCATGCAGCTCATTCTGAGGATCCAGGCGCAGGGGATCACCATCCTGCTCATTGAGCATCAGATGCGGGTTGTGATGGGAATCTCCGACCGGATTGTGGTCCTCGACTATGGCGTGAAGATCGCCGAGGGGACGCCGGATGAGGTCCGCAGCAACCCCCGGGTGATCGAGGCGTATTTGGGAAAATCTCGACATGCTTGAGCTGAGCGATGTCCATACCTGGCATGGGAGACAGATTGCGGCGATCCGGGGGGTTAGCCTCACCGTGCGTGAGGGGGAGATCGTCAGCCTCATCGGCGCGAATGGGGCTGGGAAAACAACGTTGCTCAAGACCATTTCCGGCCTGTGCCCTCACGCCAGTGGAGCAATCCGTTTCCAAGGACACTCGCTGCTCGGCGTAGCGCCTCATCGGGTCGCCGCCCTGGGGGTGACCCAAGTCCCTGAAGGACGGCGCATCTTTCCTCGTTTGACTGTGCGGGAGAACCTTCTGATGGGAGCCTTCGCTCGTTCTGGGTCGGGCGCAAGAGACACGGTGGAGGCGGATCTCCATCAGGTCTGGCAGCGGTTTCCTGTCCTGCGGGAACGGCAGGAGCAGTTGGGAGGAACGCTGTCGGGTGGAGAACAACAGATGCTGGCGATCGGACGGGCGCTGATGGCCAGGCCACGCCTCTTAATGTTGGATGAACCCTCCATGGGGTTAGCCCCCCTGGTGGCGGAACGCATCCTGAACATCATCCAGGAACTCAATCGCCAAGGGATGACCATCCTTTTGGTCGAGCAGAACGCGAGGCAGGCGCTCCTTATCGCCCATCGGGCCTATGTGCTGGAGGGCGGCCGGATCGTGTTGGAGGGAACCGGCTCGGCACTGTTGTGCAACGAACAGGTCCAGCACGCCTACCTCGGACACTAGAACACTAATGTATGAATCCGCATATTGAGATCCTGTTCATCGGCACAGAGTTGCTGACTGGTAAACTGAATACCCATATCGTGTATTTTGGTGAGCAGCTTGCGGCGCTTGGACTGCCGCCAGCGTTGGCGATCACGGTGGGGGATGATCGAGCCACGATGGGGGGGGTGTTCCAAGAGGCCATTCGGCGGAGCGATGTGCTGATTTGCACGGGCGGGTTAGGCCCCACCTTTGATGACCTCACGGTGGAGGTCATGGCTCAAGTTCTGAAACGACGATTAGTGTTCCAACCAGCCATCCTCCGGAAGATCCAACAGCGGTTTGTCACCCGTGGGATCCCGATGCCCGAGGAAAATCGCCGGCAGGCTTATCTCATTGAAGATGCCACACCCATCCCCAATCGTGTTGGGACCGCCCCGGGTCAACTCCTCGACTTGCCACGGCGTGGAACGCTGATAGCGCTCTTACCTGGCCCTTCGTCAGAGATGGAGCCGATGGCAGAACAAGCGCTTTTCCCGCTCCTCAGACGACGGTTTCGACCGCCGGCGACCGTCAGTCTCACACTGCGGGTTGCGGGTCAACCGGAATCCGCGGTAGACGAGCGGATTCAACCAGTGCGGGAAGCCATCCCACTGCCCCGAACCCAAGCTATTCAGTTTGGAATTCTAGCCCACCACGCGGTGATTGATGTGAAAGTCACCATTCAAGGACCATCTCCTCACTCGGTCGCTAGGACCCTCCAGGTGATTCGGCGGCGGTTCCGTCAGGCGCTCGGGGCAGATGTGTTCGGGGAAGATGGTGACACGCTCGAAGGCGTGGCGGGCGCCTGGCTGGCCAAACACCACAAGACACTCGCCGTCGCCGAGTCTTGTACCGGTGGGCTCATCACCCATCGGTTAACCAATATCCCGGGAAGCTCACGATATCTTTTAGAGGGAATCGTGACGTATAGTAACCGTTCCAAAGAACGACGGTTGGGGGTCTCCCGGCGGTCCCTGGCAGCATGGGGCGCGGTGTCTGAGCCTGTGGCGCGAGCCATGGCGGCGGGCATCCGTCGGCGAGCACAAACGGATTATGGGCTGTCCGTCACTGGCATTGCGGGACCCACCGGAGGGAGCCAGGCCAAGCCGGTTGGGCTGGTCTACATCGGGGTCACCGGGCCGCGTCTCACCCAGACCTGGCGGTTTCAATTTTCTGGCAACCGGGAGGATCTAAAAACCCGCATGGCCACCGCCGCTCTCGATTGCCTCCGCCGTCACCTCCTCGGGGTATGACGCGACCCCTTCACTCTCTCGCTTCTTTGCCACAGGTGGGGACCCGCTTGACCGTCCGCATGGATCGGCTCGCGCTGGGGGGAGAGGGGGTTGGCCGTTGGGAAGGGCGGGTGGTGTTCGTCCCCTACGCCTGTCCTGGCGATGTACTAGAGGCCGAGGTCACGGCGGCGTACCCTCGGTATGTCCGAGCACAGATTGTCCGCATCCTCACCCCCGCCCCGCAGCGGGTGAGCCCTCCCTGTCCCTACCATTTCTGCGTCGGTCACCAGCCAACCCAGGTGTGCGGGGGGTGTTCCTGGCAGCACCTGACTTATGAGGCGCAGCTTGAGGCCAAACGCCAATTAGTTGAAGAGACCTTACTGCGCATTGGCCGGCTGAGCGAGGTCCGCGTCAGCCCAACGTTAGGGATGGCCCATCCCTGGCGCTACCGGAATAAGGTCCAGCAACCAGTGGGTTGGGATGGGCACCGGGTCATCTCGGGGTTCTACGCACCCGGCACTCATCAGATCGTCCCCATTGAAGAGTGTCTCGTCCAGCCGGAATTGTCTGTGGCAATTCTCAACAAGACGAAAACGCTCCTGGCGCAATATCACCTCGAGCCGTATGACGCCCCGCGGCACCAGGGGTGGGTGCGACACTTATTGGTTCGCCTGATCCAACGCCGCGCCTTGCTCGTGTTTGTGACGCGCACACCTGATTTCCCCAACGAATCCCCAGTGGTCCGAGCGCTATGCCGTGACTTCCCAGAGCTCGTTGGCCTTCATCAGAACATCAACCCAGCCCGGACCAACGTGATCCTCGGCCCTCGGTGGCGAAAACTGCACGGCGCTGATTTCCTGGAGGAACATCTGGGAAATTTGCGGCTCCGAGTATCACCGGGCTCCTTCTTTCAGGTGAACACCCCACAGGCGGAAACCCTGTACCAGGTCGTCAAGACATGGTCAACGGGGGAGGGGGAACACTTTTTGATCTGTATTGTGGCGTAGGGGCTATTGCGCTTTCCTTAGCCGCGCGCTTTCAGGAGGTCATCGGCGTCGATGAGGAACCAGCCGCCATCCATGATGCGCAAACGAACGCCTGCCTCAATGAAATTCCCCATGCCCAGTTTCATGTAGAGCCGGTGGAACGGTTTCTCAGTCGTTGTCGGCGCTCGGTGCCGCCGCGTGAGCCATTGACCATTGTCCTCGATCCGCCGCGTGCCGGATGTTCTCCTCGTATCCTGGCGGTACTCTGTGAATTACACCCTGCCCACCTCATTTATGTATCCTGTGACCCTGGCACATTAGCTCGTGATCTCGCGGTGCTCACATCAGGCTTTCACGTCCAAGCAGTCCAACCGGTGGACCTATTCCCCCAGACCGCCCACATCGAAACCGTCGTCCACCTGGTCCCCCAATGAGGCTCTTTCTTGCAGTCCGGTTGACGGAGGAGGTGCAGAGTCAGGTGAGAGTAGTCATCCAGCAATTGGCACGGGTCGGCGCAGATGTCAAATGGGTGGAACTGCAGAACCTCCATCTGACCCTGCGGTTTTTGGGGGAGGTGACCGATGACCAACGCGCCATGCTGGAACAGGCGCTCGAAGCGAGGCCCCGGAGCCAGCCACCCTTTACCGTGATGTTCGCCGGGGTTGGAGGATTCCCTACCCTGGATCACCCACGTGTTCTCTGGGTGGGGGTCATCCACGGCGAAGAGTCATTGAAGATCTTGGCCCAAGGTGTGGAAGAAACCTGTCAAACGGCTGGATTTCCGCCGGCTGATCGTCCGCTCAGCGGACATCTCACGATGGGT
>JACPXA010000209.1 GCA_016196785.1 Elusimicrobiota bacterium | reverse complement strand
GAAACCATGCTTGGTAAGCGAAGCCTCGGGGGGCGCGCCGAGGCCAGGAAGGCGAGCGACGGCATACTTGACGAAGGAACGGTATGCCGAGCGAGCCTGACGCCGCCGCAGGCCGCCCTTCCGAGGCTGCAGCCCGAGGAGGGTTTCGGGATGAGTTCTAAAAGGGGGTGATCACAAGGTCCATGGTCGGTATTAAGGTTCGAGACAATGAAACCATTGACGAGGCCCTGCGCCGTTTCAAGCGTGAGTGTGAACGCGATGGCATCATGCAAGAAATCAAGCGGCGAGAATTCTATGAATCGCCCAGTATCCGCCGTAAGAAGAAGCTCGCCGAGGCCAGGCGCAAGATGCGCCGTCGGATGATGCGTCAGCGCTAAGCTACCTGCGTCCGCCCCCGCATGATTCCCCAAGAGACGATTGACCGTGTCCGGGACAGTGTCTCGCTCGTGGAGCTTATCCGGGAGTTTGTTCCCACGCTTCGGAAGGCGGGGCGGAACTTTGTGGCTCGCTGTCCCTTTCATGAGGAGCGTACCCCCTCCTTTAGCGTCAACCCAGCGATGGGGTTGTTTAAATGTTTCGGATGTGGCGTGGGAGGGGATGCCTTCAAATTTGTCATGCTCATGGAGCATCTGACTTACCCTGAAGCCATCCGTCAGTTGGCAAAACGAGTCGGGGTGCCCGTCCCAGAGGTCCGCGCGGAGAAGACCCCTGCCGTCGCGCGAGAACGACAAGCCCTCCTCGACGCCCTGGAGACGGCTGCCGCGTGGTATCACCAGACACTCCTCACCTCGGCTGAGGGCGCCACCGCCCGTGATTACCTGAAGCAGCGAGGGGTCATGCCAAACACCTGGGAGCGGTTTCGGCTGGGGTACGCCCCCCACTCCGGTCAAGGGTTCTTCGAAGCGGCGACCCGGAAAGGCATCACCCCTGAGGTATTGGAGAAGGCGGGGCTCATCCGCCGTTCCGACCGGACAGGCCGTTTCCACGATCACCTGTGGCATCGGATTGTATTTCCCATTCAGGATGCACAAGGCCACGTGGTCGCGTTTGGGGGGCGCGTCTTAGAAGAGCGGGAAGGAACGCCGAAGTATATCAACTCTCCAGAGACGCCGGTGTACTCCAAAGGCCGTCACCTCTATGGATTGTTTCTCGCGTTACCGACTATTCGGAAGGTCAGACGAGTCATTGTCCTCGAGGGCTACATGGATGTGATCGGCTGCCATCAAGCGGGTGTGGAAGAGGCCGTCGCGACCCTGGGGACGGCACTGACCGCGGACCATGCGAGGCACCTTCGGCGGGTCGCGGAGGAGGGGCTGCTCCTGTTTGATGCGGATACCGCCGGGGAGGCTGCGGCTCAGCGTGGGGGAGACGTCTTGTTGGAAGCTGGAGTCACCGTACGCGTCGTTTCGTTACCCCAGGGCATTGATGTTGATGAATTTCTCCTTCAGCAGGGACTTGAGTCATTTCGTAAGTTGTTGGCAGAGGTTTCCAGTCTGGTGGAGTTCCAGTATGCCCAGGCGGTCAAGGGGCGTGGGGGACGGGTCACGACTCCTGAGGACAAGACCGCGGTCGCTGACCGTGTGCTCCCGACCATCGCAAAGATCCAGGACCCCTTGCTACAAGATGAGTGGTTGCGATGGCTCGCGGAGCAGCTGGGTGTCGAGAAGACCATCATGGGAAGGAAATTGCATCAGATGGGCAATCGTCGAGAGCCTGTCAATACGTTCATTCGTGCAGCGACGTCACAGGCTGACGTCCCTGGCGGGACGTCGCTGGGGGTACGGTCTCTGGAGGAGGAGATCCTCCAGGTGTTACTGCAGGAGCCAACATTGGTTGCTCGCTGTCCATGGAAGGCCGAAGAGTTTTTAGATCAACGATGCGCACAGGTCTTTCGGCTCTTGCAGGAGGCCCTCCAGGGTGGACATCCCTTGTCAATCGCGGCGCTCACGGGCCGTCTGCCTGAGGAGTGGGGGGATTGGTTCACTGGGCTGGCGATGGAGGACAAGACGTATCTTCAACCTGACCAGGTGTTTCAAGGCTTTCTCAAAACGTGGACGACCCGGTCGCAGGAGGTCCAGCGGCGGGCTTTGCAAGAGGTGGTTGCCCGGATGCTAGAGGGAGAGCGACCGTGGGACCAACGCGTCTATGACCAGTTTGACCAGTTGACCAAGTCGCTTAAAGGTTCACTCAAAGGATAACCGTGGATCCACAGGATACGCTGAAAGAACTCATCGAGCACGGCAAAGAGATTGGGTATCTCACCTATGACGAGATTAACCGCCATCTCCCGGAGACCGCTGTCTCGAGCGATGACCTCGACACCCTGTTCGGGACGCTAGAGGATCTGGGGATCGCGGTTGTGGAAAAGGAGGAAGAGCTCCGCCGTCCGCTTCAGGAGCGCCTTGTGGAGGAGGAAAGCATTCCCCCCGAGCTCGAGGTCGAAACCTCCAACTCCATCCGCATGTACCTCACCGAGATGGGTAAGGTCCCGCTCTTGACGCGTGACGAGGAGTACACCTTAACCCGGAACATCAAAGAGAACGATAAACAGATGCGGCTCATGGTGCTGCAATCTCCCCTCACCATGCGGGAGATTAGGAATTGGGAGGCGCTACTTACCCAGCAGGAGATGACCCCGAAGGAGCTCATGCCGCGCGGCCGGAAAAGCGCCCAAGAGCTCTCCCGCATGCGCCAGAAGATGCGCAACGTCGTGCGCCTGATTAGTCAAGGGGAGAAGAAAATCGCACGGGCTCAAAAACGACTTCGAAAACGATCGCTCTCTCCCGCCGTCCGCGCCGCGCTGGAGGCACGTGTTGCCAAGGAGCGGATGACGATCATTAAGTACGTGGTCGGCCTCAACCTGAATCAGGATAAGATCAAACGACTGACCAATAAGATTAAAACCCTCGCACAGAAGGTCCGTGAAAACCTCTCAGAGCTCCACCGGTACGAGCGACGCTTCAAGATGTCCTACGAGGAACTCCTCCGATTCTACCGGCAGGCCAAGGATGGCCGGGTTGCTCCCGCGACCTTTAAGCGGGCCACGGGGTATACCCTCAGCGGCATCGAATCTACGATCTTCAACATGCAGAGCGTTGCCAAGCGGCTGCAACGCATTGAACAGACCCTCCCCATCACCAAAGAGGAACTGCTGGAGACGGATGCGCAGATCCGATCCCTCGAGGAAACGATCCTCAAAGACAAGCTGAAACTCATCAAGGCGAACCTTCGGCTCGTGGTGTCCATCGCCAAGAAACATCTGAACTCCTCGCTCGAGCTGGCTGATTTGATCCAAGAAGGGGGGTTGGGACTGATCAAGGCGGTGGAGAAGTTTGAGTACAAACGGGGGTTTAAGTTCTCCACCTACGCCACCTGGTGGATCCGCCAGGCCATCAACCGTGCCATTGCGGATCAGGCTCGGACGATTCGGATCCCGGTGCACATGAAGGAGATCATCTCCAAGTTGACGAAGGTCGCCAGGCGCTACCGGCAGGAGTTTGGTCGGGAGCCAACCATCGAGGAGTATGCGAAGGGCCTGCGGCTTTCCACGGACAAGGTCCGGGAGATCCTGAAGATCATGCAGGAGCCGAGCTCCCTGACGACCCCGATCGGTGAAGAGGAAGACTCCTTCTTAGAGGATTTCATTGAGGATAAGTCCGAGCCTTCTCCCACTCGAGCGGCCCAGGACTTTCTCCGGAGTCGTGAGGTGGAGCGTGTCTTATCCACGCTGACGGACCGAGAGGCTCAGATCGTTCGGCTTCGGTTTGGCATTGGGACCGGCTATCCCCGCACCTTAGAGGAAGTGGGTTGGATCTTCAAAGTTACTCGGGAGCGGGTCCGGCAGATTGAAGCTAAGGCGATCCGGAAACTGCGGCACCCCTCACGCAGCCGTCCCCTCCGCGACTACCTCGAGTGAAGAAAGGCCGTGGGCTGTGGCGTGGCTGCGTTCGCTACGCTTCTGGCCCTCCTCGAAACGCTGGTGTGCTCGGGCGCATCCGCGCCCTGCGCTCACCGCGTTTCTACGGAGGCCGCTTAGGCTCACTGCGCCATCACCCCAGCCCACGGCCTTACCTGTTTTTGATTTAGTGAGCCCCCTGACCTGCCTCCCTCAATCCCTGCCGAAACTTAAGACAGCAGTTCCAGGACCGCGATCGAAGGCGTTGGCAAAGGAGCTGAAACAAGTAGAGTGTCCCATGGTCACCTACGTGGGCGACCGCTTTCCGATTTTCTGGGAGCGGGCAGCAGGGTCGCTGGTGGAGGACGTAGATGGCAATACGTTTCTTGATCTCACCGCCGCGTTTGGTGTGGCCAGCGTCGGACATACCCATCCCCGTGTCGT
>JACPXA010000206.1 GCA_016196785.1 Elusimicrobiota bacterium | reverse complement strand
GGGAATCCGCCAGAAGGAGATATTGCCGACTCCCCCCGTCGCCATACTCGCTAGAATGTCATCTTTCGGCCCGATGTTACCGTGTTTATCGACATCGAGCCAAATCCATTGATTGGGATTACCCACCAAATACGTGAGTCGTTGGACACGACCCGTAGCCAAGTTGATACGCCGTACGGTCTGGGTCACGTGCTCTCCCAGAATCAGGTTGCCTTCAGAATCGGCTCGAATGACTTGGGGCCAGTTAATGCTGGCTTGGGCAAAGCTGACATCCACAGGGGCAAGGCGATTCGCGGTGTCCCGTCGACCCCCTACAAGTTCCTGAGTGACTTGATCCACGATCCGTTGTTTGCCTTCGGGGGGGCAGGTCCCACCGACTAAGGTGCTGACCGCGCCGCCATTCGGAGCGATTGTGCGGATGGCACAGTTTTCCTCATCCGCTACATACAGGGTCCCATTGGCCATGACCACGACACTATAGGGTTCATGGAACAACGCCTGATTGGCCGGGCCATCGCGATACCCCTCGCTTCCGGCGACTCCGGCATAGGTCGTGATAATCGGTGGATTAGGACGTAAATCCACCTTGGCCATACGCGCGTTTTCCGTATCGGCGACGTAGAGAATCTTAGCGTCCCGCGGATCAAAGGCCAGGTCCACGGGCATGTTAAATGCTGGGCCGCGGAAGTCGCCCACGAGATCGTACTTGGCCCGGTCATGAATCGGAAGCGTTCGATCCTTGGGATGGTAGGGAAGGACGTTGCGTTTCAATTTGTACCCCGCGATCGTCTCCACCGCTCCGTCCGCCTCGACACAAAAGAGCCGACCCGAAATATCAACAGCCATCCAAGCGCCTGGCTCGTTGGGGTTCGAGACATACGTGCTGTACGGGTTCACGCTGTTGTCGTCACGTTCCCCATCGACAACCGTATCATGGCGTTCCACGCGGGGTTGGTCGCTGTCTAACCGCGCGTCCTCCGAAGTGGCCGCGATGTCCGGGTAATAAAAATCGGTGATGACATGGCCTTCACGGGTGCTGTAAAACGTCGGGACACCGTAATACAAATGAGAGATGGCATGGGTTAAAGGTTCGACAAACCAACTCCGGGGACTCCGCAACCCATCCGCCTCCTCCGGCGTACGAGGGGGAGCAGACACCACATAGGGGTGTCCTGCGTCATATAACGGATGAGCCGGGGCGCGCGGAGGCGGCAAACCGGGGAATTCGATCCAATCCAAAGCGGGGGAATCATGATGACTCCCAAAATGGTGACCCACCACGGGAATGCGCTGGCGGCTGGTTACCGGAGGACCACTATTATTGATGACGACTTGGACCGGTCGCGGACGGAATTTATAGAGTTGCGGGGGGCCATCGAAAAGTTCAACCGATAAGGCATGGGTGCCATCGTAAAATCGGCGAGGATCACTGGTGGTATCGAGGGTGAACGGGAAGGATCCGGCACCTGTGAATACAGGACCCAGCGGTTGACCATCAAACAGATAGCGGAAACTGATGGAAGGCGGGGAGTACGGTTGAAGAGCAATTCCGAAAAAAAACCGCAATTCCAGCAAAACCGAAGGACCTCGAATAACGGGGACCGTCTCCAGAACCGTCGTCCCGCCATTCACCATGGGAACGGCAAACATCCATTCATAATCGGTTAAAGAGGGAAACTCGGTTTGACCCTCTTGGGCCGCACACGATCTGGGCAGCCAAACCAGAGAGAGGAGGAGGAGCATGATCGAGGCGCTCATCACCATTGCCCTATGTTGAGGATAAACTATCCACCGGCTGGTTTCAAGGCTTATCGGGCTGGGGAGGGTGTTCATTCCCATCCCCCACCCCCTACGGGATATCCCGGAGAAGCAGCCGTTTGGGTTCAGTCATCGTAGTGGAGGGGAGGGGTGGGGGGATGAGTGTCTGGGTAGAGATTGTGGCCGGGGAGGGGGGTTGTGAAGACGACGGTTGAAGAGCAGAGGCCGTGGAGACAGCAGTGGCCTGGCTGGATGTCCCCCACCGGACGGTGAGGCTGAGGCGGTGGGTGTCCCCAAAAGCGCCAAAGGGCAAGAAGGCGTAGTCTAAGGTGATCGTTTGCTTCAGGGTGACCCCGGCCCCCGCGCGGAACCCAGGCCCGACCTCGTCTTTGGCCTTCCAGCCGCCCCGTAGTGCCAGCCATTTGATGGGACGCAGCTCCACCCCCGCGGTGACAAAGGCATCCTGATCCCGGGGGTGCTGCCAGTCCAGGGCGACCAGCGCCCAACGATACTGGTACGCGGCCCCCAATTTGAGCGTCCGGGGGAGTGGATCGCTGTCTTGGATAAACTTGAGTTTCCCACCCAGGTGCTGCACCACCACCCCCAACGCCAGCCCCTCCAGGGGCGTGTGATACTGGAGGCCAAGGTCTCCCGCCACGGTGCTGGCGGTCCGGTTCACTAACCGTTTGTAGAGATACCGACCCGTCACCCCCACCGCGACGTCCTCTCCCACGCGCAGCCCATACGACAGACTGCCCGTGGCATCAAAGGACCGGGTGAGGGTCCCCAAGGACACCCCGGTCTTGTCAAACCCGTCAATGTCCCCCGTGGAGAAGTATCCCCCGCTCAGCCCTAAGGTGCCCCGGCGGAGCGGCAGGGCCAGGGCCCCATACTCATACTGGAGGCCTTCCACGAGTTGGGCGTGCATGAAGGCCGCTTCCTTCTGGACCACCTGGGCGAGCCCCGCGGGGTTCCAGGCGGGGGCGTAGGCATCATTGGCGACGGCGGTGTGGGCTTCGCCCATGGCCACCGCCCGGGCCCCCACCCCAATCCGGAGAAAATTCGC
>JACPXA010000216.1 GCA_016196785.1 Elusimicrobiota bacterium | reverse complement strand
TACACAACCCGTTTCATAAATATGGAGGAAATGAAAACCCCCTGGATCAGGGGGCCTATCTCATCTTACGTTCTATTCTACTTTCAGACGAGAGAGGTGTCAATCGGCGAGGAGCTGGCGAAGGCGGCCGGGGTAATTGGTGGCGACAGCGTCTACCCCAAGGCGAAGACAACGTGCCATCCCACGTTCAGTGTTGACGGTCCACGTCGCCACGGAGAGGCCCTCCCGGCGCGCGGCCTGCACCAGCCGTCGGGAAACGCGATTAAACCTGGGGAACAGCACCTGGGCATGTAAGGCCGTTGCGCGACCCAAGGGACAAGACCAGCGGCGGCTGAACAACCACCCAACCGACTGTTCCGGGTGATGGCGTTTGACCGCTCTCAGCAACTGCATGTCAAATGAGATGACCACAATTCGTTTCCTCATCCTGGTTTGCTCAATTGTCTTCATCACCCGGTCCACCAGGTGAAGGATTCCTGCTTTTTGTCCTCCAATCCGTGCCCGGATCGTCTTGAGTTCTACGATAACCCCGAGCGGTTTACCGTCCCAGCACCGCCGGGATCTCGCCCACGTGAGGACCTCTAACAGGGTAGGGATCCGTTCTCCCTGAAATGCAGTCCCAAACCACGCCCCCGCATCCAACCGCTTGAGCTCTCGGACAGATAGGGCGCTGACGGTTCCCTGACCATCGGTGGTCCGGTCCACCTGGTCATCGTGAATGACCACCGCCTCCCCATCCCGGCTCAAATGCACATCCAGCTCAATGAAGTCAGCTCCTTGCGCCACCCCCCGCTGAAAGGATGCCAGCGTGTTCTCTGGAGCCACCCCCATCGCCCCCCGATGGCCGATGACCCAGCACCCGAACGGGGGTGGTTTAAAGAACTGGCCGGGTGCCGTGGCCAAGAAAGTGGAGAAAGTCCTGAATAGATTGAATCAGGAGGTAGGGGTTGCGGCGCTTTTGGTCCGCCAGGGGGGCGTGAGGGGTGTCGCCATAATCGTGGCCGGGGTACACGACGGTGTGGTCATTGAGCCGCTTGAGTTGGCCCAGGCTTTCAAACATTGACTTGGGGTCGCTCCCCGGAAGGTCCACCCGGCCGCACGAGCCGATGAACAGGGTGTCGCCAGACAAGAGCGCTCCGCTCACCAGGAAACACTGGGACCCTCGCGTATGACCAGGGGTATGTACTGTTGTAAGCTTCACGTCACCCACCTGAATGACATCCCCGCTCTCGAGCTGACGGAGGTTGGCGGTTGCCCCGGGCAGGTCTTCCACCTCTGTTTTGTGGACGAACACCTGTGCATCGGTTCGCTGAAGGAGTTCCTCCACCCCATTGATGTGATCGAAGTGGGTGTGCGTGATGAGAATCTTGGTGATCTTCATGCCATCCGCTTGGGCGATCCGAGCAATGCGGTCCACCTCCCACGCGGGGTCTACCACCGCAACCTCCTTGGTGCGGGGACAGCCAATCAGATAGACGAAGTTCGCCATCGGACCCACCTGGAGCTGCTTCAAGTAAAGTGCCGGGGGCGAGGGGGCGTTCATCGGAGGCGTTCAAACGGGGAAGGGTCAGGCAGTGAGGGGGTCTCCACGTAATCCCGTCCGTCAAAAGGCGGGGCGAAGATGACATACCCTACCGTGGGCGCTGTGCTCTCGTTGACAAAGTAGTGCGCCGTACCTTGGGGAATGACGACGACATCCCCGACCCGTATGGAAAACGGATGCCGACCAACGACCATGGTTCCGTGGCCACGGAGCAGGACAGCGGTGAGGTCGTGTTTCGCATGAACATGCGGTCGCTCGCGATCCCGGAGTTGGACGAGATGCTGGCTGATATGTTGGTCCCGCCCGAGTTCATCCACCCGGATGTTTTGATCCGGTGGGAGCGGGCTGCTCTGTAGTTTCGCCTCAAGGTCTAACGGTGAAGGCCATCCCCCGATGGCCCGTCGGACCGATGGGGCCATCGGCGTGGTGGCACATCCGGCCAACCCTGTAAAAGCGAGCGCGACTAAACCCGCTAGGATGCGGTGTGGGCTCCGGAAAGACCGCCACACAAGACAAGCCCAGGTGGTGCCGACGACCCAGCACCGCGTCAGCAGCGGCAACCGTACCCGTTCCTGCCAGATGCGACAGGGATCATGGGCAATTTTGTCCAACAGGCGGCGATACACCGCCGCCATCATCTCCGCCGCCAGGAGGGTCCTGACATCCTGAGGGCGAAGCAGCGCCTCGGCCTGGGCATAGTACCGCCGCGCCCGGCTGATTGTTGCCTCCAAGGTTTGGCGAACCGCTGCGGTACACCGCCCGGCCAGCAGGTCTTGCTCAGGGCATTGACAGCGTTCGAGGTCTTCCTGCGGGAGATACAACCGCCCTCGCGCCCCGTCGCTTTTTACATCCCTGAGAATATTCGTCAACTGGAAGGCAATCCCCAAATTGACGGCATAGTCCTGTAATTGTTGGTCTGGGGCCTGTCCCTTAGAACTCATCCCGAAACCCTCCTCGGGCTGCAGCCTCGGGAGGGCGGCCTGCGGCGGCGTTGGCACCCCCCTCCACGGCCATCCCAGTGGGGGAGCCCTTCTGGGCTCCCCCCTAAGGCTCGCTCGGCATACCGTTCCGTCGTCAAGTATGCCGTCGCTCGCCTTCCTGGCCTCGGCGCGCCCCCCGAGGCTTCGCTTACCAAGCATGGTTTCGGGATGAGTTCTAGCACCTCCAGTAAAGATTGCCAGACACAGGAGCCCAACGACGCCAGCCACGCGATAACAGTAGGGGTAGAGCTCCTCAAACGTGGCATACCGACGGCGTTCCAAATCCATGCTCACGCCGTCCAACACCGCCTGAAAATATCCTTCGGGGGGATGGTACCGCTCGATCACCGGAAGTAACTTGACCATCACCGGATGGGTCGGTCTCCCTTGGAACGTCTGAGCGACCTCACGACGCCACCAGGCCAGTCCCTGAGCAGCCGAAGAGGGGGGACGACCAGCTGAAGGCTGATCCACCACGTCATCCACCACCCGACACCAGCGATACACCGCGGTGATGGCTTCCCGTTGCGGGCGGGATAACGCCCAAAAGGACAGATAAAAGTTGCTCCGCCACGGAGAACCGTTCATGGGCGAAGGGCTTTCTGTAGGCCCTCCCGCAAGCGGTCATACTGAGCGCCAAATGAGCGGTTCGACACGCCCGCGGGAAGGGAACGAAGGAGCAACTGGTAGAGCCGAGGGCGCGACACCTTGATGCGCACGGTTGGATCCAAGAGTCGGGAGGAATCTGCGATCAGCCGGAGGGTCTCCACGGCGATGAAGAGAGGCCACGTGACGGCGAGGCGAAACCGGCCTTCACGCCGTGAGAGGGCTTGCACGTAGAGTTTCCCCTGGTCCAGATTCGTGAGCGCAATTCCCATGAGCTCGTTCAGCACCGGCCGCACGGCGGGCCAGGCGCGAGTCTCCAAGAGATGACGAGCGGAAAGACCCACCCGCTCGAGCATCTCTCCCGGCAGATAACAGCGGCCGAGGCGAAGGTCCGTGGCGAGATCCCTCAGGATATTGGTGAGCTGGAGCCCTTTGCCGAAACGGATTCCCTGTTCGATTAGGCCTGCCCCGTTCTTGTGTAAGGCGGGGAGTCCTGCCAACCCCACGTTGGTCCAGAACTCCCCGGGCGCCCCCCCGATGTAAAAACAGTACTGGTCCAACTCCTGAAGGGTCCCGAGCGCTCTGGGCTGCTTTGAGGTTCCGTTGCGGAATACCTCAAGGTCCATCGCCATCCCTTGAGTTACTGATAACACCACCTTGCGGATGAAACGGGGATACGGCTCTTCCAGTTGCCCGAACCATTCAAAGCACCGGCCTAAGTGGGCGAGCAGCCGCTGTTCGCTGACCGATGGGGAAGCACTGTTGACTGCTCCAAGGTGGGCAAGAATCTCTTGAGCATCCGGCGATGAGGAGGTCTCGAATGGCTTCCGGAACATCCGGAGGGAGGCGAATCGTTGCTCGTACGGCAAGGACTTGGCGTCCACAATGGTATCCGCTGCACGGCAAAAGAGGTAGGCGAGGCTGATCGGTTCACGCACCACCGCCGGCAGAAGCCGGAGGCTCAAATAGAGTGAACGCGAAACACCCCGGAGCAGCTCATACATTAGGCTTTTTTGGGAAGGGGTCTGGGGATTCCCTCCGAGGGGAAGAGCGACGCCACGCGGTGAATTTGGAGATTCTCCAGAGTGGGAACCACCAGGTCGGCCTCCGCCAGCTCCTCTGCTGAGTAAGAGTTGGTCACCGCTAAGCACTTCATGCCAGCCGTATGGGCCCCGGCCACCCCGTGGCGCGAGTCCTCGACGACCAGGCAGCCCGCTGGGGGAATCGGCGGCCGATACGTGGGCCGCTTGGCATTCAGGCGCTCTAAGGCCAACCGGTAGACCTCCGGGTCGGGTTTCCCGGCCGTCGTGTCTTCCGCGGTCACCATCACTGAGAACTCGCGTTCGAGCCCGGCTTGCCTGAGCAGATACTCCGCCTCCTGGCGGAGCGCCCCGGTAGCCAGCGCAAGCGGGTATTCCTGGGCGGCCGCCTTGACGAACTCCGCCGCGCCAGGGAAGAGCTCAAACTCCCGTTGGATGGTTTCCGCATAGAGCTGCGCTTTGCGGGCGATCAGGCGACTGATCACCCCCGCATTCACCGGCCGTCCCTGCGCATGGAGAACCGCCTGGAAGCACCCCCGGTCATCCATCGCCAAGTACCGCTCGGCGTATTCCTCCTGTGAGAGCGGAATGCCCTGTTCCGCCAGGACCTTTTGAAACATCCGATAGTGCACGGGCTCATCATTCACAATGACCCCATT
>JACPXA010000222.1 GCA_016196785.1 Elusimicrobiota bacterium | reverse complement strand
GTTCCGTTGTCAAGTATGCCCTCGCTCGCCTTCCTTGGCTCGGCGCAACAGCCGCCGGTTCGCCATGAAAGCCATACTCGGACAGGCTCCTAGGCCACACTGTTCGTGATTCTAGCAAATTACCGAGGAGCCTGCACGGAGCTTCGCCAGATGCTCGGCCTCATGGCAGAAGTCAGCCAACGTGATGCTATTCAGGATATGATTGACCTCGCCATCGAGTTGATTGCAGAGCACCCGAGACACACATCCCTCCACCTCATGGCACTCCTCTGAACGATTCTCCGGTATGCTGCAAAGCACCGGCTCCATCTTGCCCTCCAACGCCCTGACGATGTCGCCGACCCGAATCTCTGCTGGGGTCTTGGTTAAGGTATATCCCCCGTGTGGTCCCCGAATGGCCTGGATGATCCCTGCTTGAC
This sequence comes from Elusimicrobiota bacterium, assembly GCA_016196785.1. Lineage (GTDB taxonomy): Bacteria > Elusimicrobiota > Elusimicrobia > 2-01-FULL-59-12 > JACPXA01 > JACPXA01. The sequence goes on along the minus strand of JACPXA010000222.1, from coordinate 6,555 downwards.
GCAGTCGGTGGAAGATCTGTTCGAGGTACCGTAAGGGGATTTGTTCCCGTTTGGCGACCTCGCTACTCTTGGTCGGGTGGTCCCCCGCGAAGCGTGCCAAGGAGAACACGGCGCGAACCCCATAGCTAGAACGTTTAGAGAGTTTTAACACTATTTTTTCACCCCTCTTGGGAAGTTCACCCTATTAAGAGTATAGCATTCTTCATAATTAAAGTCAAGAATCATAATATTGTATAAAAGTTAATAAATTCAACAGTTTTCAATAGTAACTCACAGTAAACCAAGCTCGAGTTTTGCCCCTTCAGACATCATCCCAGGGTTCCAGGCCGGTTCTAGGACCAATTCAACGGAAGCCTTCTTCACACCGGGGACGCTCCGAATTTTATCTTCCGCATCGGCTTTCAGTACATCCCCCATCCCACACCCAGGTGCCGTCAACGTCAGTTTGACGTCCACCTGATACCCTCCAGCGTTCCCCCCTCCCTTTTCTTGGTTCCCATCCCCTGGCAAGGGGGTGAGCTGGCACTCATACACGAGTCCCAGATCAACCACGTTGACGGGGATCTCAGGATCGTACACGGTCTTTAATTGATCCCACACCAATTTCTCCACGTCAGCCGCAGCCACCTGAGCGGAGGGCAAACGGGCGGTGGCGGGGGGCAAAGTAGAAGGGGGAGTGGCCGGAGCGGCCGGTGCTGCTCCGGCCTCAGACACTGTGGCCGGAGTGGCCGGTGCTGCCTCCTGTCGAAGGCCCAGGGCATCAACATCCTTGCCCGCGATGCGGGCCATCTCTCCATACTCCGTGGTCACGGTGTAGGTCCCCCCCAGCGCCTGCGTTACCCTGACCACCGTCCCCGCCGGCAGGGGCAGGGGTTGGCCACTCGGAATCTGGATCGCCTCACAATCGCGCTTCAGGCGAATCAGCTCAGGTCCCGAATCTCTCATATGATCTCCCTCACCACTCCAGAAGTTAAATTAGTGCAACTACGTCCCTATTCGGTGGAGACGGTGGCTTGCCGGGCCTCCAGGGCGGCGCGCAAGGTGTGCCAGGCCAGGCTCGCACATTTGACACGCACCGGGTATTCGCTCACCCCTGAAAAGGCCGCTAATTTACCGAGCCCCGCCGGATTGACCATCCCATTCCCTTCCCCGGTCACCATCCGATGGAACTTCTCGAAGAGCGCGGCTGCCTCGGCGGTCGTTTTGGCTTTGACGCTCTCCGTCATCATCGAGGCGGAGGCCTTGGAAATCGCGCAACCGGTACCTTGAAAGCTGATATCTTGGATCATATTGTCCTTTAAGAGCACGTAGAGGGAAATTTGATCGCCGCACAGCGGGTTATGGCCGTCCGCCCTCCGGTTGGCTTCCTTCAGCTCGTGGAAGTTGCGGGGGCTCCGGCTGTGATCAATGATGACTTCCTGATACAGCTCGCCTAAGTCAGACATAGGGGGAGCCGGGGGTGCTGGCGCGGAGCCGAAAGGCTCAGGCGTTGTGATCGGCCAGCGAGCGGAGGGCCCAGGGGCTGGAGCAAGGAAGCCTCGGTGGCTGAGCCGGGGAGGACAGACTTCCCGCCGGCTCTTGCCACGGCGAAGCCACCGTGGAGCGAGCCCGCAAGGCGAGCGTCTTCCGGCTGCCAGCCCCTGTGGCCCCACCGCGAGCGAACGCAGCCACACCCCCGGCTCCCCCCTGGACTACAGGTGGAATACCGCACGGACCTTATGGAGCCCTGCCACAAGGGCATCGCTCTCCTCCTTCGTGTTATAGAAGGATAAGGAGGCTCGGCAGGTGGCCGGAACCCCGAAGCGCTTCATGACCGGCTGGGCGCAATGGTGGCCGGCGCGGATGGCGATCCCGTCGTGATCCAGGACGGTACCCGCGTCGTGCGCATGGACCCCAGTAAGCACGAAAGAGATGACGCTCGCCTTGTCCTTCGCGGTGCCGATGAGCCGCACCCCAGGGACCGAGGTGATGGCCTCCGTGGCATAGGACAACAGCGCTTGTTCGTAGGCGGCGATAGCCTCCAGTCCCAGCGCCTGCACATAGCGGATAGCTACTCCCAGCCCGATTCCTCCCGCGATGTGCGGGGTACCCGCCTCAAACTTGTACGGGAGCGTGTTGTAGAGCGTTTTCTCAAAGGTCACCGAACGGATCATGTCCCCACCGCCCTGGTAGGGCGGCATCGCTTCCAGCCAGCGGGTCTTGCCATAGAGGACGCCGATGCCGGTCGGACCATACAGCTTGTGTCCGGAAAACACATAAAAGTCGCAATCGAGCGCCTGTACATCCACCGGGAGGTGGGGGGCCGACTGAGCCCCGTCAATCAGCACCGGGATGTTCCGGAGGTGGGCCGCCGCGATGATCTCCCGAATCGGATTGATCGTCCCGAGGGCGTTAGAGACATGGGCGACGGCGACCAGCTTAGTCTTGGGGGTCAGGAGTCGTTCGTACTCCTCAAGTTGGATCTCCCCCTCATCGGTGATCGGGATCACGCGCAAGGTCGCACCTTTCTCCTCACACAGCATCTGCCAGGGCACGATGTTGGAGTGGTGCTCCATCTCGGAGATGAGGATTTCATCGCCGGCCTGGACATGCGTCCGACCGTAACTCTGCGCCACGAGGTTGATCCCCTCGGTGGCGCCGCGGACAAAGACGATCTCTTGGGAAGCGGCAGCGTTCAGGAACGTCTTCACGGTGGTGCGGGCTTCCTCATAGTTGCGGGTAGCCCGCTCGCTCAAGAAGTGCACCCCGCGGGGAATATTGGAGTTCCCCTCGCTGTAATACCGCGTCAGGGTGTCAATCACGGCCTGCGGTTTCTGGGTGGTCGCGGCGTTATCGAGGTACACCAGCGGCCGGCCACGGATCTTCTCCTTGAGGATCGGGAAATCCCTCCTCACCTTCTGGACATCGAACGTCACGCGTGGCGCCGTATGGAGGTTCGTTACGGTTCTCATCGCAGGAGTTGTTCTCTAGCTGACAGCCACCCCGTGAATCCCTCCCGGAGCGGCTCCACGCCGATCCGGGCGATCATCTCGCTCACAAACGCATAGGTCAGGAGGCGGCGGGCCGCCTCCCGGGGAATTCCCCGAGAGCGCAGGTAGAAGAGGGCGTCGGGCGAGATCTGGCCGATGGTCGCGCCATGTTTACATTTCACGTCGTTGGCAAAGATTTTCAACTCCGGTTTCGTGTGCACTATCGCCCCATCGGCGAGTAACAGATTTTTGTTGGTCTGCATGGCGTCGGTTTTTTGGGCGTCCGGCCGGACGATGATGCTGCCGTTGAAGACCGCCCTTGATTCCCCATCCAAGACGCCCTTGTAGAGCTCCCGGCTGCTCGAGTGTGGTTTCACATGGTCAATGATCGTATGATGGTCCACGTGCTGTCGGCCTGCGACCATGTAGAGGCCGTTCAAGGTGCACTCGGCCTCTTCCTCCGCCAGCACCACGTTCAGATCGTTCCGAACGAGGGCGCCGCCCAGCGAAATCGAGTGGGACGTGAAGGTACTGGCACGGTCCTGCCGGATCTGGAGCGTCGCAATGTGAAACGCCGACTCACTTTCCCGTTGGAGCTTGTAATGGGCAATTTGGGCGTTTTCCCCCACCAGCAGTTCGGTCACCGCGTTGGTGAAGTAGGGGTGACCCGCTAATCCAACGTAGCTTTCGATGATCGCCGCCTTCGTCTCCCGTTCCGCTAGGATGAGGACGCGGGGATGCGACACGGTGTTCTGGCGGCGGGCCGTTGACACAAACATAAGATGAATCGGCAGGTTTAGGACAGTGCCTTTGGGTAACTGGACGAACGCCCCATCGGCAAAGAAGGCGGTGTTTAAGGCGGTGAAGCCCTGCCGCTGGATGTCGGCGTACCGGGCGAGATGGGGTTCCACCCGGTTGGGGCTCGTCTCAAGGATCGCCGCGAGACTTCCCACCAGCGTTCCCACAGGGAGGGCAGGGACGGCGGAAAGTTCCGGCGCGTAGTGCCCATCCACGAACACGAGCTGGCAGGCTATCCTCGCCCCGAAAGCGACGCCCGTGAGCTGTTCGGCGGTCAGTCCATTCCGCTCATACCGGGTGACTTGCGTGAATGGGGTATCAGCGATGGGTTTGACGTTGGTGTACTGCCAGTTGGGGTCCCGATCCGTGGGAAACCCCAGTGCCTCGAACCGGGCGATGGCCGACTGCCGGGTCTGCCGAAGCCAACCCATCATGAGGCCGGCACCGTAGTGCGCTGGAATTCGTCTTCCAGCCATCCGTAGCCCTTCTGCTCGAGTTCTAGCGCGAGCTCTTTGCCGCCCGACCTCACGATGCGGCCATCCAGAAGGACGTGGACGTAGTCAGGTTCAACGTAGTTCAACAACCGCTGGTAGTGCGTGACCACCAGGATCGCTCGATCCGGGCTCCGCATGATATTGATCCCGTTGGCCACGGTCCGCAAAGCGTCAATGTCCAGGCCAGAGTCGGTCTCATCCAGGATGGCGAGTTGCGGCTCGAGTACCGCCATCTGAAGAATCTCGTTGCGTTTCTTCTCGCCACCGGAGAACCCATCGTTGACAGAACGGTTCAGGAGGGCCTCGTCTATCTCCATCAATTTGGCCTTCTCCTTGATCCAGTTCAAGAACTCGATGGCATCAAGCTCCTGCAGGCCGCGCCGCTTTCGGAGGGCGTTGAGCGCCGTCTTAAGGAAGTACATGTTGCTCACGCCGGGGATCTCCACCGGGTATTGGAAAGCCAGGAACAGACCTTCCGCGGCGCGGTCTTCGGGGGACATCGTGAGGAGGTTTTTCTCCTTGTAAAACGCCTCGCCCGTCGTGGCCACAAACCCGTCTCGCCCAGCCAGGATGTGCGCCAGAGTGCTCTTCCCAGAGCCGTTGGGTCCCATGATCGCGTGGACCTCACCTGCCTTGACCGAAAGGTTGATGCCCCGGAGAATCAGTTTGTTACCAGCGTTCGCATGTAAATTCTTGATCTCAAGCATCATCTTCCCTCGTTTAGCCGACGCTGCCTTCCAGGCTGACGGTCAACAATTTCTGGGCCTCAACGGCAAACTCCATCGGCAGCTTTTTGAAGACCTGTTTACAGAAGCCGTGAACAATCATTGACACGGCATCCTCTGGTGAGATCCCCCGCTGTCGGCAGTAAAAGAGCTGATCCTCACCGATCTTGGAGGTAGTCGCCTCATGCTCGACCTGCGCGGAGGTATTGTTCACCGCTAGGGACGGGAAGGTGTGGGCTCCACAGGTGTCGCTCATCAAGAGCGAATCGCATTGTGAGTAATTACGGGCGCCCTGGGCCCCCCGGTTGATCTGTACCAAGCCCCGGTAGGTGTTCTGACCATGGCCCGCGGAGATCCCCTTTGAGATAATGGTGCTCTTGGTGTTCTTCCCGATATGGATCATCTTCGTGCCGGTGTCCGCCTGCTGGTAGTTGTTGGTGACGGCTACTGAGTAGAACTCGCCGGTCGAGTTGTCCCCCTGGAGGATCACGCTGGGATACTTCCAGGTGATGGCGGAGCCGGTCTCTACCTGGGTCCATGAGATCTTGGAGTTCGCCCCCTTGCAGCGTCCCCGTTTGGTGACAAAGTTGAAGATTCCACCCTTCCCGTCCTTGTCGCCCGGATACCAGTTCTGAATGGTCGAGTACTTAATCTCGGCGTTCTCCAGCGCGATGAGCTCGACCACCGCGGCATGGAGCTGGTTGGTGTCCCGCATTGGCGCGGTACAGCCTTCCAGGTAGCTCACGTAGCTGCCTTCCTCCGCGATGATCAACGTGCGCTCAAACTGGCCGGTATCCGCGGCATTAATACGAAAGTAGGTCGAGAGCTCCATCGGACAACGGACCCCTTTCGGGATGTAACAGAAGGACCCATCGCTGAACACCGCGGAGTTCAGGGCGGCGAAGAAGTTGTCGGAGGATGGCACCACCGTCCCCAGGTACTGTTTGACCAGGTCCGGATGGTTCTGGACGGCTTCGGAGAAGGAGCAGAAGATGACCCCTAACTTGGCCAGCTTTTCCTTGAACGTGGTTGCCACGGACACGCTGTCCAGCACCGCGTCCACCGCCACGCCGGAAAGCCGCTCCTGCTCTTTCAGGGGAATGCCCAGCTTCTCAAAAGTGGCCCGCACCTCAGGGTCCACCTCCTCTAGGCTCTTCGGCCCGGGTTGCTTCGATTTTGGCGCCGCGTAGTAGATAATGTTTTGATAATCAATCGGTGGATAGTGGACGTTCTGCCAGGTCGGCTCTTTCATTGTCAGCCAGTGCCGGTAGGCCTTGAGGCGCCAGTCGAGCATGAACGGCGGCTCATTCTTCTTAGCGGAGATGAACCGGATGATATCCTCATTCAAGCCGCGCGGCGCGGTATCCGCCTCGATCGGTGAGACGAATCCATATTTGTACTCCCGGGTGGTCAGGTCCTCAATAGTCTTCATTGTGGTCGGCATCTGATCCTCCTCAGGCCTCTTACCCTAGGAGCCTGTCTGAGTATTCCGTTTCGGCTGCACCGGCAGGCTGTTGGCCTGCGCCGGCGTCAGGCTCGCTCGGCATACGCTCCGCCGTCGAGTATGCC